>NZ_JARJHW010000160.1:0-17174 GCF_040560175.1 Streptomyces panacea | reverse complement strand
CCGGCAGCCTCCGCCGCCGGCACCACCGGATCGACGGACGGCGACAGGGGCGCGCTCTGCGCGGGGATCGGCGGCGGAGGCTGCCGGTGCGGCCAGTTCGGCTCGTACCCACTTCCCGCGGGCAGCCCCGGTACGGCCACCGGAGCCCCGTTCGGAGGTGGCGGCGGAGGGGTGGAACTCTGCCCCGCGCCGTCGCCCGACGTGTCTCCGGAGGCGTTCTGCGTGTACCAGGCCGGCGGGGTGTAGTCGATGGTGAACTCACCCGTCATCTCGGCGGGCTCCGCGTCGGACTGATCATCGACGGGAGTGTTCCAATCCCCACGGATCTCGTCCCGATCGCCGTTCACTTTGCCTCCTGGTGTGGTCGAGCACCCTTGTGCCGTGTTGGGTGGGGGCGACCGCTGTCACTCGATCAGCCCGGCTCTACCCGTTGGGACGCTCCCGACATGCCTGCGGGTTCTCGTGCGCCCCGACCCACCCTAATCGTCCACAAGCCCACTCCGGCAGGCCCGTCCGCCCGTCATCCGCCACCCCGTACGCCGCCCCTTGCCACCGGGTGATTCGGGCACGGCAGACGGTCAGGAAGAGGGTGGGGTGAAAGGTGACAACAGCGTATGAATGCCCGCCCGTTCGCCCCGCTCCCGGGCGCGACCCAACAATCCGGTATCGGCGTCCGGAACGTGGTCCGGTCCGGGCGGTTATGTCCTTGGAGCGCCCGGACCGGGAAGGTTCTGCCGCTTCCGCTGTTTCCGCGCGGCCTTCTCCTACGGAGGCGGCGAGGGGTCTTCGGCCCGGGCTGCTCACGCACCAGGTCTCTCCGGCGCGGACCTCTACCGGATGTCGAACTCCCCGTCACGCGCGCCCAGTACGAACGCCCGCCACTCCGCTTCGGTGTACCGCAGCACGGTGTCGGGATCCACGGACGACCGCATCGCCACCGCCCCGCCGGGCAGATGCGCGATCTCGACCCGCTCCTCGTCCTCGCTCGTGCCCGGGGCGCTGAGCCACTCGACACCAGAGATGTCGAGGGCGTACAACTCGTCCTTCTCCTGTGCGGTCCCCATCGGTCAGGCCTTCCCTTCCACAGCGGCTGAGTTGAACGATCTCCACGCATGAGCGGACACGGACAGTCCCGCCGGGCGCGTGCTCCCACGGATCCTAGATCCGCCCGCCACGTCCGGTCCGGCGTTTGCCGCCCCGTCACTCTTACCGGGGGATCCCGCCGCGTACGGAGCGGTTCAGTCCATCCTGCGAGCTGTGCCGAGCAGTCCCGACTCCGCGTCAGTGGGGCTCGTCATCACCCAGTGACGCTCACGCCCGGCACACCAAAGGGTGACACCGTCAGCCAGCGTCGGCAGCGCTTCACTCTCCGCGGACGACAGTCCGAGAATCCGGCCGATCTGCTCCGCCTCGCGCGGCGACACCCGCTGAATGCCCACCAGCGTCGAGTTCCGCATCAACCGGGGCGCCACGGGGCTCAGATACGGCAGCAACGTCAGCACCGACTGCCATGGCCCCGACACCACACGGCCACGGGGCGGCCGCATGCCCGCGTCCCGTACGACCACCACGGGGCTGCCCACCGTCGCTCCCTGCGGCGGCACCCGCCCCACGTCGTGCAGGGTGATGCACTCCAGTCCCGCGCCGGCTGCCTGCGCCAGCAGCGTCCACGCCTGGGCGCGCCCCGTCTCGACCACCACGCGCGCCCCGGTGCCCGCCGCGCGCAGCGCGATCACCTGCGCCGTCCAGAGGCCGCCGATCAACAGGACGTCGTACGGCGCCGAGCGGTGGAACCCCACCATCTGGGGGTGCCCCTCCGCGTCGTCACCGATCACCACGCCGTCGTCGCCGACCGGCAGTGAGAGTGCGCCGAGTTCGTCGGCGGGCATGGTGTGACCCGCGTGCCGCGGGCCGAGCAGCGTACGGGGCCCGCTCATCGGGCGCCTCCCAGAGGAAGTGTGGCCAGGGCCCCGGGCAGTTGTTCATGGTCGAGGCGTACGAGTCCCACCTTGGCCGACCGGGCGGCCTGCTCCAACAGCCGCCGCACGCCGACCAGTTCGGTGTCGCTGCCACCGGTGATCCGGACGTGGCCGTTCACCGTCATGGCGCCCAGGTGGGCGCCGCGGCGCAGGGTGAGGCTGAAGGTCGTCGCGTACGCCGGGGTGGCGGTGAGCAGCGACACCAGTTTGGGCAGGGGAGCGGCCCCGCGCCCCAACTCGGGCCAGCGGCCCACCGCGTACGTCGTGTGCCACCGGTCGTCGCACCGCCAGACGCGCGGCGTCTCGGCCGTGCGCCGCGTCGGGGCGACGTCGGGGCGGCCGGCGAGGGCGGACTGTGCGGGGCTGGCGCAGGCCGACGTCGCGATGGTGGAGTTCAGCTCCTCCTGGTCCAGCACGACGGCGCGGAAGCCCGCGCCGGTGATTCGGCTCGCCACATGGTCCGCCATCCGTACGAGGCAACGCTGGGCGCCCTCGACGCCGCCCCCGCGCGCGTCCACCGCCTCCTTGCACAGCTCGGGATCGAGCTTCACCGCCACCCACGTCAGCCGCAGGGCCGGGGCGCCGGTCTTCTCCTGAAGAGGGATGTACGAGAGCCGGGCCACCGACTGCGGGGGCAGATGCGGCGCGGGCGCCGAACGCACCTGCTGCACCAACTGAACGGACTCCAGCTTGATGTCGTCGACCTCCAGGGCGCCGCCCAGGAGCGAGAGCGGCAGCGCCCGCGCGCCGAAGGCGGGGCGCAGCGCGGACCCGCTCGCCTCGACCCGTACGACCGCGGTGAGGAAGCTTCCGTCGCCGAGCATCCCGACGGTGCGGCGGTCCCGGTCGACGTATGTGTACGGGCGCAACGCCGGGACGCTCTCCGTGACCGGGGCCAGCGAAGGATCGGTGTCCACCGAGGCGGGCTCGGCGGCCCGCTCGCGCGCACGGAGGGAGAGGACCGTCGAGAGCCAGTCCTGGACGGCGTGGCCGCGGCGGCGCAGGACGGCGAAGACGACCAGCGCACAGGCAACGGAGATGGTGGGGACCATCCACAGCCCGCCGAGCGCGACACCGACGACGGCCAGCGCGAGCGCCAGCTCGACGAGCACCAACTGCCGCAGCTGGAAGGGACCGACGTGGCTGGTGCGGGAGAGCGCCCGCAGGGTGGTCGTGGCCGGGGCGCGTGGCGCTGTGGAGGCCGCCGGGGGCACGGGGCCGGTGCCTGGGGCGTTGCGGCGTTGCCGACGGGAAGATCGGGAAGGGCCGGGGGGCTGTCCGGAAGTCCGCCCATCGCGTGCGCGCGTCGCCGTACCCATCCCCGCGTTGCCCCCTCTGTCCGTAATGGCCGTTTCCCCGTGGGCCGTTGACCGGGCGATCACCCTACCTGAGCAGTGAGGCGTGATCGTCAGCATGCATAGTAGGGGGCCGGAACGACGGTGGCCCTCTTTGAGAGGAGGGGGAGCCGGCCGCGCAGTGGGGGAGAGGGACAGCGGAGAGATGGCATCACGACGGGACGAACTCAACGCCTACACCTTCGCGAAGCGAAGGCTTATCGCGCAGTTCGTGCAGCCGAACTCGACCGGCTCCGAGGAGGGTGCGCCCCGCCCACTGCGTGGGGTGGTCCCCGGGATGATCGTCGCCGTGGTCATCCTCGCGGTCTTCGGTGCCTGGGGGATGTTCAAGCCGGTGGCGCCCAAGCAGTGGGACACGCCCGGTGAGAACGTGATCATCGCCAGCAAGTCCACCACCCGTTACGTGGTGTTGAAGACCGGCAAGAAGATCCAGCTCCACCCCGTGCTGAACATGTCGTCGGCCAAGCTCCTCCTGGACCCCGACAAGGGCAAGGTCATCAACGTCGACGAATCTGTGCTGGACAACGGCAAGATCCCGCACGGCGCCACCCTCGGCATCCCGTACGCCCCTGACCGGCTGCCCGACGCCAAGGAGGCCGGCGCCGCCAAGCGCTGGGCGGTCTGCGAGCGCCCCGGCGAGGGCGGCCGGGCCATCGAGAAGGCGGCGTTCGTCTTCGCGGAGCGCGAGGAGAAGAAGACCGAGGGCGCGAACCGGCTGACCGGCGGCGAGCTGCTGTACGTGGAGGGGCCCGACGAGACCCGCTACATCGTGGACGCCGCCGGCAAGGCCTTCGCGGTCGACGCCGCCGACGATGTGTTGCTGCAACTGGTGGTCGGAGGGGACCGGAAGCCGCAACGGGTCTCCGCGGCGTGGCTGGCCACACTGCACCGTGGCGACGCCGTCGAGTTCCCGGAGATCGACGGAACGATCGGCGCCGACGCGGGCGTCGGCGGCGAACTGGACTCCGCACTCGACAAGGTCGGCACGATCCTCACCGCGACGGACGGGACCAAGAACCAGAAGTACGTCGTCCTGGAGGGCCGGGTCGCCCCGGTCTCCGACTTCACGGCCAAGCTGCTGCTCGGCAGCCCGGACCTGATCGGGGTCGACCAGAACGGCAATGCCACGTCCGTCAGCGCCGCGGCGTTCCGGCCCGGCGCCCCGTTCGGGCAGGACAAGGACTGGCCGGAGAGCGAACCCGACGCCGTCAACTCCGCGAGCACGTCGGAGGAGAGCCGTAACACCGTCTGCAACGTGCTCGGCGAGGTGGACGCGGACAGCGGGGACACCACGCTCACCACCTGGGCCGGCACCGGCTTCCCGGCGACGCTGGCGACCGGGGCCACGAGCGCGTACGTCACCCCCGGATCGGGCCAGCTGTTCCGTCAGTTCACGGGTGGTACGACCAAGTCCGGCTTCCTCTTCCTGGTTACGGACACAGGCTTGCGGTACGCGATGCAGTCCAACGACGACAACGCGACCGACGACTCGGGGATCGGCGAGTCCGGCTCGGAGAAGGACAAGCAGGACAGCCGGGCCGAGGTGCAGAAGGCGCAGAACCGGCTCGGTTACCAGAACGTGGACGCGGCGCCGGTGCCGGCGGCCTGGTCCTCGTTCCTGCCGACGGGGCCGAGGCTGTCGACCAGCGCCGCGGGCCAGCCGCAGGGTTCGTGAGGGCGGAGCAGCCATGACGTACACCCACACCCACACCCACACCCACAGCCGTAGCCGTCCCGGTGCGCGTACATACACGCGTACGCCCAACTCCCCATCGACGTACCGCAGGTTGGCCGCCGCGACCACGGTCCTGGCCACCGCCGCGCTCTCGCTCGTGACTCTCTCCGCACCCACCGCGACCGCGGACACGGGCCAGTGCGACTTCCCCGGGGAGAAGTACGCGGGCCGGCCGTGGTCCTTGCAGCGCGTTCTGATGGACGAACTGTGGAAGCAGTCGACCGGCAAGAACGTGCGGGTCGCCGTCATCGACACCGGCGTCGACATCAAGAACCCGCAGCTGACCAAGGCGGTGGACGCCGGCAGCGGCCGTAACCTGATTCCCGCGAACGCCAAGGACGACAACGGGAACAAGCTCGAACGCGGCAAGGCCAACGGCACCACCGACGTGGTCGGCCACGGCACCAAGGTCGCCGGCATCATCGCCGCGCGCCCCGGCAAGGGGACCGGATTCGTCGGTCTCGCGCCCGACGCCACGATCATCCCGATCCAGCAGAACGACGCGTACGGCAACGGCACCGCCGAAACGCTCGCCGATGCCATCGCCCACGCGGTCCGGCAGAAGGCCGACGTCATCAACATCTCCCAGGACACGGCGAACGCCGTCGAGCCGACAACGGTGCTGAAGCAGGCCGTGGACGACGCCCTCGCGGCGGACATCGTGGTCGTCGCCTCGGCGGGCAACGACGGCCTGGACGGCGAGGACAAGAAGACGTACCCCGCCTCGTACGAGGGCGTACTCGCCGTGGCGGCGTCCGACCGCAACAACGAACGGGCCGCGTTCTCCCAGCCGGGCGACTTCGTGGGCATCGCGGCGCCCGGCGTCGACATGGTCACCACCGTCCCCGGAGGCGGCCACTGCGCCGACAACGGCACCAGCTTCTCCGCCCCGTACGTCGCCGGAATCGCCGCTCTGATCAAGAGCAAGCACGACAAGTGGACGCAGGAGCAGATCGTCGCTCAGATCCAGCAGACGGCGGAGCGCTCGATCCCGGGCCGCGACCGCCTCGTCGGCTGGGGAGTGGTGGATCCGGTCCGCGCGCTGACCGAGGATGACAAGCCCGTCGAGAAACCGGTGGCACACGAAGGAGTGACCCGGGCCGACGCGCCGACCCCGGCCGAGGTCCACCTCGGCGAGACGGCAGAGGAGCGGAACTCGCGCCTCGCGACGTACGTCGTCGTCGGGGGCGCCGTCCTGGTGGCGGGAATCGCGGGCGGTTCGGTCGCTCTACGCGATTCACGTCGACGGGAGCGGCGGGTTGGGGAGAGTCGGTGAAGAGCGGTGGTGGTTGTGGGTGCTGTTGCCACAGTCAAGTCACGTGACGGATAACCCACTTAGAGGTGTACGGCCGAGTAGTTAGAGTGGTTAAGAGCGATCACCGATTGAACGGGGAAGACCGGGTCCGCTGTGATCGCGACGCAGGACAGCAGCAAAAACGGGGAGGAACGGGCATCGTGCCTGAGTCGGTGGGTGGCGTGAGCGGGGGCTCCGATGGCGAGTGATCTCGAGCGCGGCGTCGGTGAGTTGAAGAAATTCCAGCAGCGGGTCATCGACCTGCTCGCGGTGTTCGAGGGTGGCGCGGCCGGCAAGGGAGAGATCGCGGCGCAGGGCGTGCCGCGATCGTCGTTCAGTGGCCCCGGCAAGTTCGATGAGGCAGAGGGCTTCTCGAAGCAGTACGACCGGGTGCACACGTCGCTCATCTCCCTGTCCAAGTCCCTCGGGGACCAGATAGAGCTGTTGAGCATCGGAGTTCACGCCGCCGATGTCGGCTACGACAACGTCGAGGACGACCTGCGGTACCGCTTCCACACGATCCAGACGCGATTGGACGAGCAGCGCGAGGCGCAGGAGAAGCAGCAGAGACAGGACAGGGGCGAGGCACCCGAGGCGCCGCGCCAGGACTCCACCAGCGGCACGAAGGACTTGGGGTGACGAGACATGAGTGACGACAAGAAACCGCCTCTCTCTCCCCAGGAGCAGCAGCAGAACGAAGACGCCGCTGAGATCGAGGGACAGTTCGGCGCGACGGACGCCGTGGAGCGCACCGCGTCGGCCCTGGACCGGATCGGCTTCGGCAACTTCGGAGGGATCTTCTCCCGGACGAGCTTCGAAGAGCGCGGGCTCAACGACATGCTCGACCTGTTGGACGGCGCGAACCCCGGGGACCTGGTGAAGGCCGGCGACAACCTCGAAACCGCCAGGAGCAGCCTCAACGAGGCCGCGAAGGACCTCAGCGACTTCGTCAGGAGCGTTCAATGGGAGGGGGTGGCGGCGACCGAGTTCCAGCGCTACGGCAGTGAACTGGCGCGGTACGCCTGGGACCTGGGCTCGTTCGCGAACGTCGTCGGCACCCAGATGAGGGTGGCGGGCGGCGGCCTGACCTCGGTCCGCAGCGCCAAACCGCCCCGCGACAACCGGGCCGACCCCAGGCGCCCCAGGGACTTCCCGGTCTCGGAACAGCAGGAGGACAACCCGGAGTACAAGCGGGCCGTGCAGGCGGAGGAGAACCGCCAGGAGGCCATCAACCAGATGAACCGCCTGGCGTCGTTCTACGCGGTGTCGGAGGAGTCGCTGGCGGGGGCGAAGGAGCCGGAGCTGCCGAAGATGCTGAGGGCGGATGTGCCTCAGCCGAAGTGGGGCAAATCTGTCGGCGAATCTGCTTCGGGAGACTCTGGCGGCCAGGGCGGGGCGGGTTCGTCGCCTCAGCAGTCGAGTGCTGTACGCGCCGACGCCGGCGGCACGGACAGTATCTCTCGCACTGGCATTGACGGCTTGGTTACGGAGAGGCCCACGCCGAGCACATCGATGGAGATCGACAGCGTCGCGACGCTGCCGCCCACCACAACCGGTCCTGGCCCCGCGCAGCCCCTCCCCGTGAACGGGGGACCCCCGCCCGCAAACGGGCCTGTCCCGCCACTGGGGCCCAACTTCGGTCCCCCTGTGCGCGGAGGAGCCTCCCGGCTGGGGCCTTCGGCCATGCCGAGGGGCGGAGGCCCAGGGCCGGGACCCGCCGCGAGAACAGGTACGGGAGGCGGTGGCCGCCAGGGACCTGTAGGGCGCCCGACCTCCATGGGCGGAGGCAGTGCGAACTCGGGGACAGGGGCGAACAGGTCCCCGGTCGGCAGGCCTACGACAGCCATGGGCCAGGGCGCGGGACGCGGCGGTGGCACGGGTGCCACCCGTAGTCCCATGGTCGGCCGACCGAGCACCGGGGGGCAACCCATGGGCGGGCGTTCCGGTTCGGGGTCCTCCTCCGGATCTCGTACGGGGCGTGCCAACGGCATCGTAGGAGGCACACCACAGCGCGCCTCCGGCGGCGGCACCGGCTCCTCCGGGTCGCGCATTCCCCGGGGGAACGTCATCGGAGGCGCGGGTAGTACGACACCGGGTCGCCCGTCGTCGGCCGCCCGCCCCGGCCAGTCCGGCGTCGTGGGAACGGGGCCCGCGCAGGGCGCCTCACGGCCTACAGGGCGGGGCATGCCCAGCTCCAACGGTGTCGTGGGCACTCCGCGAAGCAGCGGTACGCCCTCTAGAACGGGCGGTGGCGGTTTCACGACCGGCGGCTCGGGACTGTCTGGTGACCGACGACGCAGTCGGCAGTCAGACGACGAGGAGCGTGAGCGTCCCGGACAGCCCCGGGCGGATGAGCCAGAGACTGGGGCGGGTCCGCGGCGTGGTGCCGTACCGCCAGTCATCGAATAGGCACAGCGGAAGGTTCGGAAGTCGGGATGACGGCAGGAATGAGCCAGGTCCGGAAGCGGTCCGTGCCCTACGGCTTGCGGCGCGGCCCGCTGTTCGTGGTGGCCGCGATCGGGGTCTCGGCGATATGCATCGTCGGTGCCGCTCCGGCGGCGATCGCTGAGGACATCCAGTCGAAGCAGTGGTACCTGGATGCCATGCGTGCGGACGAGATCTGGAAGTCGACCACGGGCGAGGGGATCAAGATCGCACTGGTTGACACCGGCGTCAACGCGTCGATCCCGTCGCTCAAGGGGCAGGTGCTGAAGGGCATCGATGCCACGGAGACGGATGGGACGACGGACGACTACGACGGGCACGGGACCAGCATGGCCGAGCTCATTGCTGGAACAGGTGCGGGCGGAGGACTGAAAGGCCTGGCACCGGGAGCCGAGATTATTCCAATGCGGATCGCCAACGAGGAGTTCGAGGAGAAACACAAGTCGAAGACTTTCGACAACGCCAGCGCGATCCGTGAGGCTGCTGACAGCGATGCCAAGATCATCAACGTGTCAGGCGGTAGCGAGTTCCTTAGCTCGCAGGAGAAGGAGGCAGTGGAGTACGCCTATGGGAAGGGCAAGTTGTTCTTCGCCGCAGTCGGCAACACGGGTCATAAGGGCAACAAGCCTGAGTACCCGGCCAACTACTCCGAGGTAGTCGGTGTCGCCGCCTCCGACCGCGACGGAGAAGTAGCCGATACCTCCCAGCACGGCGACTTCGTCGACATCGCGGCCCCTGGCTTCGATACTCCGTTCTGGTGCGACGAGACGTTCACCAAATACTGCGTGGGTAACGGTGGAACCAGTACAGCCACCGCCCTCGCCTCCGCCTCCGCCGCCCTCATCTGGTCCGCCAACCCCGACTGGACCGCGAACCAGGTCCTGCGTGTCATGTTCGAGTCCGCAGGCCGCAGCGACGACTGGAAGCCCGGCACCGTCAGCAACTTCCTCGGCCACGGGATCGTTCGCCCCAACGCGGCAATCAACCGCGGGATCGGTAAGCCCGGCGATCCGGACGTCAGTCCTCTGACCAACGAGCGGACGACGGGAGGCGGTTCATCCGACGCGGCCGCCCCCTCGGAGGGGCCCGCGAAGGGCGACTCGGCCTCCTCCCCGCCCAAGCCCGGCGCGGAGGACGGCGCGAAGGACAAGGGAACGGGCACAGACACGGCCGGCGCCGCGAAAGACACCGGCGACGACAGCCAGTTGGGCCTGATCCTCGGCGGAGCCGCGCTCGTCGCCGTACTCGCTGGGGGCGCGTTCGCCGTCGTACGCAAACGCCGCAGCGCGTGACCGCGAAGGTCAGACCACTCACCGAAGCACCCACGCAGTAACGAGCACATACGAAAGGGAGACTGACATATGGCAGTCCAGAAGGTCGGCGATCAGAGTCTCAAGGACTTCCAGGACGAGATCACGATCAAGTTCGAGGACGTCAAGGGACAGCTGAAGAACCTCCAGGGCGTCATCGACAGCCTCGAAGGTGCCTGGAAGGGCATTGGCGCCAGCGCCTTCGACGCGAAGCAGGCCGAGATCAACTCGGGCATGGTCCGCATCGCGAAGATGCTGCTCAACTTCCAGGAAGCGATCCAGGTCACCCGTACGACCGCGGGCAACACCGAGGACGAGGTCTACGCGGCCCTCAACGGTGTCGACGTGACCGCCGGCTTCTCCGGTGACTCCGCCGCGACGGCGAAGGCCACGTCGAACATCAACGGCTACTGACAGCCCCGCAGCCAGTCGGCCCACACGTACCGCACACCCCACACAACCCACCGACAGAGAACAGGAAACAGGAGGACTCGTGGCTCAGCAGAACGACGGCACCATGGTCGTGACCTACGGCTCGCTGGAGCAGGCCGCCGGGGTCATCGAGAAGCAGGCCGCCCGGCTCGACGAGAGCCTTGAGGCCATCCAGACGAAGATCCGCGGCGTCTCCGCGACCTTCGAGGGCGAGGCCAAGACCGCGGCGGACGCGGCCCACAAGAAGTGGGACAACGAGACGCGCCTGATCCACAACGCGCTCAAGGACATCGCCCGCAAGGTCCGCGAGGCCGGCCCGACTTACCAGGCGGGCGACAAGAAGTCCGCCGGCTACTTCTAAGAAACTCTTAGGAGCGACCGGCAGTACGGCCACAAGGGGGGCACGCGCGGGAGGTGCCCCCCTTTGCCATGCCCTCCCGAACGGGCATGCCGCTCGGCGACCAGCCGCAGGTCGGCAAGGTGCGAGGCCGAGACCCGCGGCTGGGTCGCCGTCCTACTCAGGCAATTTGGAGGGGAGATTGCACTCCGTCTCCTTGTGCGCGAAGCGTGCCGCCTCGACAGCGAGATCCTTCAAACCTCGACGCGCCTTGTCCGACGCATCGCCCGACTTCAGATCAACGACGACTCTGAGGCTGTATTCGCCGCCCGGAATGGTCCCCGCTTTGGCACAGGGCACCTGAATGGCGACCGTGTTGCCTGCCGTGATGAAGCCTCCGGATCCCGCTGCGAAGCTCTCACGGGCCTCGTCGCCGTCCTCCAGCGAGTAGTTCGCCCAACTGTCAGCGGGTTGGGTCTCCATCATCAGCGTTCCGACGCCCAGGAGCGCTTTTTCCTCGCCGTAGACCGTGCAGTCGCTCCTGAACGCATTGCTTTGCTGCGTCACGTGCTCGCCGGTCACTCTGCCTCTGAGGGAGTATTTGGGTTCCTTCGGGAGCGCAATTTCGAGCGTTGAGGCCGCTTTCGGAGAGTCGCCGAGTGACTCGCAGACTTTGCGCGCTTCTATTTTGCCGCGTTTCTCGAACGGAGGCAGCCCGAGGACATGAAATGCGGCCGCTGCCAAGGCTGCCACCGCCAGTACGGCGAGGGGGATAAGGAACTTTTCGACACGGACATCACTCACTTTTTGGGTTCGAGTTGCCGGGGAGTTCCTTCGTCGTCGATAAAGTAGTCGAGGCTCGTGCGGGCATTGTTGAAGCCCTGTTCCGCCGCACCCGCAGCAGCGGCGACAATGGCCGGCGATGGGTTCTTCGCACTCTCCCCCGCCTTTCCGGCAGCCGTTTCGACAAGGGTGTAGGCGGACTGTCGCGTTGCGTCTATTTCCCGTCCGTTACGGTAAATGACTTCGCCGGAACTGTCCTTCAAAGAACCTTCCGTGAGGCGCTCCGACCGCACTCAAGTGCTCTCCACCGCAGCCGCGTTGATTGGCAGGCACATCCCCGCCCGGTCCCCACAGCCCCCACAACCGTCACCGCTCGTCCAGCGACGGCATCAGGCCGGTCTGCACCAGCGGGTTGCCGCGCTGGCGGGAGATGAAGATGCCCCGGCCCGGCGGCATCGGACGCGCCCGTACGCCGCCGAGGATGTCGCCCTCCTGCGGGTCGCCCGAGAGCAGCACGCCCTGCGCGCCCAGCTCCATCATCCGCTGCATGAACGGCTCGTAGGAGGCCCTGCTCGCGCCCGCCGCGCTGCGCGCGATGATGAAGCGCACACCCACGTCACGCGCGAACGGCAGTTGCTCCGTGAGCTTGTTGAGCGGGTTGCCGCTGGAGGTGGACACCAGGTCGTAGTCATCGACGACCACGAACACCGTCGGCCCCCGCCACCAACTGCGCTCGCGCAGCTGCTGCGCCGTGACGTCGGCGGCCGGCGTACGGCGCTGCATCAGATCCGACAGCGCGTCCACGTGGTGTTCCATGTTGTTGGACATCGGCACGTACTCCGCCAGGTGCGTCGACGGCGTCACGTCCAGCAGCCCGCGCCGGTTGTCGATGACGAAGAACTTGGCCGCGTTCCCGTCGTACCGCTCCGACAGCTGCTTGATCAGCAGCCGCAGCAGGTTCGACTTGCCGGACTCGCTCTCGCCGAAGACCAGGAAGAACGGGTCGCGGTCGAAGTTGACGAAGACCGGCTCCAGCTGGTTCTCGTCGATCGCGAAGGCCACACCGCGCTGAGGCTGCTCGACACCCGCCGGCAGCGTCGCCGCCACCAGCTCGCGCGGCAGCAGCCGTACGGCAGGAGCGCCCGGCCCCGTCCAGTGGCGGCCGACCTCCTGCGTCATGGCGGCCGTCGCCTCCGACAGGTCGCTGTCGGAGTTGATGGAGTCGATCCGCGGCACCGCCGCCATGAAGTGCAGTTTCTCCGGCGTCAGACCCCGCCCGGGCACCCCCGTGGGTACGTTGACCGCCGCCTTGCGGTCCAGGTCGGAGTCCATCGTGTCGCCGAGGCGCAGCTCCAGCCGGTTCATCAGGTGGTCCTTGAGGTTGGCGCGCACCTCCATCGAGCGCGACGCGGTCAGTACCACATGGATCCCGTAACCGAGCCCGCGCGCCGCGATGTCCAGCACGGCGGGCTCCAACGCCTCATAGTCGGTGCGGAAGTTGCCCCAGCCGTCGATGATCAGGAAGACGTCGCCCCACGGCTGGTCCGACAGCGAGATCTCGCCCCGTTCCCGCATCCTGCGGAAGGTGTTGATGGAGTCGATCCCCGCCGTACGGAAGTACTCCTCACGGCGCGCCAGGATGCCGTACACCTCGGCCGTCGTCCGCCGCACCTTCTCGGGATCGAGCCGCGACGCCACCCCGCCGACGTGCGGCAGCCCGGCGACCGACGACATGCCGCCGCCGCCGAAGTCCAGCCCGTAGAACTGCACCTCCTGCGGCGTGTGGGTCAGCGCGAACCCCGCGATGAGCGTGCGCAGCAGCGTCGACTTGCCGGACTGCGGCCCGCCCACGATCTGCATGTGCCCCGCCGCACCGGAGAAGTCCCGGTACAGGGTGTCGCGTCGCTGCTCGTACGGCTTGTCGACCACGCCCAGCGGTACGACGAGGCGCCCCGTGCCCTCGAAGCCGGGCTGGGTCAGCCCGCGCCCCTCCACGTTCGACAGCCCCGGCAGCAGCTCGTCCAGCGACGGCGGGTTGTCCAGCGGCGGCAGCCACACCTGGTGCGCCTCGGCGCCGCGCCCTTCGAGCCGGCGCACGATCACGTCGAGCACCGTGTCGGCCAGCGCGTCGTCCTCGGACGTGGTGCGCGCGTCGGGTACGGCGGGCCTGGTGGTGGGCTGGACGTAGTGCACCGGCACCGGCGCCGCGGTGAACGGCACGGGCCTGCGGTCGACCGGCAGCGGCCCCCCGGTCCCCGCGACCACCTGCGCGTTCGCCCGGTACACCCCGGAGACGTACGCGGCCTTGAACCGGACCATCTCGTCGGTGCCGTACTTCAGATACCCGGAACCGGGCACGTTCGGCAGCTGGTACGCGTCCGGCACACCCAGCGCCGCACGTGACTCCGCGGCCGAGAAGGTACGCAGACCCACGCGGTACGAGAGGTACGTCTCCAGCCCGCGCAGCCGACCCTCCTCCAACCGCTGCGACGCCAGCAGGAGATGGACGCCCAGCGAACGCCCGATGCGCCCGATCTGGACGAACATCTCGATGAAGTCGGGCATCGCTGTCAGGAGTTCGCTGAACTCGTCGATGACCAGGACGAGCGACGGGATGGGCTGCAACGGGGAGCCCGCCGCGCGCGCCTTCTCGTAGTCGTGGATGTTGGCGTAGTTCCCCGCGTCGCGCAGCATCTCCTGGCGGCGGTTGAGTTCGCCGCGGATCGAGTCGCCCATGCGGTCGACCAGGGTGAGGTCGTCCGCGAGGTTGGTGATCACCGCCGCTACGTGCGGCATCTGCGACATGCCCGCGAAGGTGGCGCCGCCCTTGAAGTCCGCGAGGACGAAGTTCAGCGTCTCCGAGGAGTGTGTGACGGCGAGGCCCAGCACGAGCGTGCGCAGCAGTTCGGACTTGCCGGAGCCGGTGGCGCCGACGCACAGCCCGTGCGGCCCCATGCCCTCCTGCGCGGCCTCCTTGAGGTCCAGCATGACGGGGGCGCCGTCCTCACCGACACCGATGGGCACCCGCAGCCGCTCCGCCTGCGAACGGGGCCGCCACGTCCGGGTGACATCGACGGACGCCGCGTCCCCGAGGTTCAGCAGATCGGTGAAGTCGAGGTTGGCGAGCAGCGGTTCGTCGTCGTCGTCACCGCCCGTCGCGGCCCGCAGCGGCGCGAGCTGGCGGGCCAGCGCCTCGGCGGCCTCCAGGCTCAGCCGGTCGGGCTCCCCGTCGTACACCATGCCGTGCCCCGACTCCAGCCGCAGCGAGTCGGGGTGCACCACCACGGACAGGCCGCCGCGCGCGCCGGTGACCTCGCCCGGTACGACCTCGATGACCGTCACACCCTGCAGTCCCTCGGCCGACGCGAGCGCCGACACGGGGGGCAGCGACAGGCCGTCCAGGACCACGACGATGTGCGGCTGGTCCAGCAGCGGGTGCCCGCCGGGCTGGAAGCGCGGCCGGCCCTCCAGCCGCGCTTCCAGCATCTCCTCCAACTCCCTTACGTCGGAGGTGATGAGTCGGCGGCTGCCCGCCCCGTCCCCGGGGCCCTGCGCCTGGACGTGCGGCAACCACTTCGCCCACTCCCACCGCGACGCCGCGCCCCGTCCCGCGACGACGGCGATGACCAGGTCCTCGGGGGAGTGCAGCGAGGCGAGCGAACCGACCATCGCGCGCGCCGTCGAGCGCACCGACTCCGCCTCGCCGGTGACCGTCAGGTGGTAGAAGGCGCGCAGCGAGACGGCCATCGGCAGACCGTCGACCACGCTGTGCGCGTTGAGGAACTGCCGCATCGCGCCGGCGGTGAGCGGCTCCAGCTCGTCCACCGGCGCGGTGTCGGGCTCGATGAGCGCGGTGGCGAGCTGCTGACTGCCCAGACCGATACGTACCTGCCCGAAGTCGTCGTCGGCGACGCGGCGTTCCCACACCCGGCTGCCCTCGGCGACCAGCGCCCACAGCTGCTCGGGGGACGGGTGGAGGTAGTACTGCGCGTCCCGTTGCAGATGCGCGGTCCGCAAAACCGTACGCCGCGTCTGCGTCAGGTACTTGAGGTAGTCACGCCGCATGTCGGCGAGCTCGCCCTGAGTGCCGCGCCGGTGCCGCACCAGCATCGCGATGGCCATGGCGATCGTCGAGGCGATCATCACCATGCCCATGATCCGCATGATCGGATTCGGCGTCATGAAGAAGAAGACGACCGAACCACCCATGCCCAGCATCGGCAGCAGCTGCATGAGCGCGCCCTCCTGCTGCCCTCTGGGCAGCGGGGGAGGGGGTTGCACCTGCATCTGCTCGCCGGGTACGTCGGCGGGCAGGGCCCGCGGCGGGCGCTTGACGACGATCTGACTCACTGCTCACCAATTCCCTTGCCGGACGAAAGAGTTGCCACCGGCGCCCCCGTGGCGACGGCCTCCATCCGCGGGCAAGGATCCTACTTGCGTGGGGGGCCATCACCCGGCGGTAGGGTGACCGGACGCGTTCGCGCAGGCGTGAACTTCCGCAAAAACGAGGTCATTCGGAGCGCGGACGCGGGCATCGGGCGCATGGGAACCACGAGGGGGATGCAGCACGTGAGTATGACGGCCCAAGCGGCGGCCACCGGCACCGGTCAGCCCGGCGCACCGGCCCCGTCCAGCGGCGGAACCGGCTTCTGCCGGATCACAGTCGTCGCACCGGACGGCCGGATCGACGTGGCACTGCCCGAGGACATCCCCGTCGCCGATCTCCATTCGGAGATCCTGCGACTGTCCGGCCAGAGCCCCGCGGCCGGCGCCCCTGTCGGATATCACCTGGTACGCCGCGACGGCACCGTCCTCGACAGTGCCCGCTCCCTGGCCTCCCAGCGCATCCTCGACGGCGAACTGCTGTCGCTGCGCCCCTTCGCCGAATCCCTGCCCCCGGCGGTCTTCGACGACGTCTCCGACGCCGTCGCGTCCGCGGTCGCCCGCGACCGCACCCTGTGGACCGACAGCGCGATGCGCGGCGCCGGTCTCTTCGGCGGCTCCGTCCTGCTGGTGCTGCTCGCCTTCGTGCTGTGGACCGCCGACCCCCGGCACGACACGCACGGCCTGCCGGGCGTCCTGGCCGCCGTCACCGCCGTCATGCTGCTCGCCCTCGCCGGTGTACGGGCCCGGGTGTACGACGACCGCGGCTCGTCGGTCGCGCTCGGCATCGGCTCGATGGCCAACGCCGCCGTCGCCGGCTCCGGACTGCTGCCCTTCGCGGACGGACAGGGCATCGGCAGGCTCCAGTTCCTGCTCGGCTGCGCCGCCGTACTGGTCGCCTCGGTGATCCTGGTGATCGTCACCCCCGCCGGCGACAGCCCCTTCGTCGCGTTCGTCTTCGCCTCCACCGTCGGCCTCCTGGTGACGTTCATCGCCATCACGACCGACATGGAGCCCGCCGAGACCGCCGCCGTGTGCGCCGCGCTCTCCGTAGGAACACTGGCCTTCCTGCCCGGCCTCTCCACCCGCTTCGCCCGCCTCCCCATCGGCTTCGAGCCGCC
>NZ_JARJHW010000016.1:0-66811 GCF_040560175.1 Streptomyces panacea | reverse complement strand
CGACCCCGACATCGCCCTGCTCCGCAGGCTCCGTGACGCCTTGGAGGCAAACCTGTGAGACGCGCCCTGCGGATGCGCAGCGAGAGGAGACAGCTGATGACGGCGGAGGCCGAAGTCCTCGGGGAGCTACGGCGGCTGCGTGCCCGCGTCCCCCAGCTCACCGGGGCGCTGGCCGCGAGTACCGACGGCCTCGTCCTCGCCGAGGAGATCTCGGGCGGGGGAACGGACGGGAGCGCGGGACCGGGCATCGAGCCCGAGGGCATCGCCGCCCTGACCGCCGCCGCGCTCGGGGTCTCCCTGCGACTGACCGACAGCACGGGCCAGGGCGGTTTCCGCGAACTACTCATCAGGGGCGAGCGCGGCTATGTGGCCACGTACGCCGCCGGCGGATCCGCCGTCCTCACCGTGCTCGCCGAGCCCCGGATCAATGTCGGCCGGCTCCATCTGGAGGCGCGCCGGTCAGGCGCCCGGATCGGCGAACTCGTGGACCGCGCCCTCGAACGACGGGAGAACGCCTGACCCCTGACCCCGAGCAGAACATCCGCCCGAGCGACCCAGAGACGAAAAGGAAGTGCGACATCCATGGCCACCACCGAAGCGGCCCTCAAAGAAGCCACCACCTCCATCGAAGGCGCCATCGGTGCCGCCCTCGTCGACTACAGCAGCGGCATGGCCCTCGGCACCCTGGGCGGTGGCAAGGACCTCGATCTGACGGTCGCCGCCGCCGGGAACACCGACGTGGTGCGGGCCAAGGTGCGCACGATGGAGATGCTGGGCCTCAAGGAGGAGATCGAGGACATCCTGATCACCCTCGGCAGCCAGTACCACCTGATCCGGCTGCTCAAGGGCCGTGGCAACAACGGTCTGTTCCTCTATCTGGCGCTGGACAAGAAGCGGGCGAATCTGGCGATGGCCAGACACCAGCTCAAGAAGATCGAGAACGAACTGGAGGTCTGACGGGAGTCCCCTCCCGCTCGGCCCGCTTCTCCCGGGGGCGCCGCGCCCCACCCGGTACGGCGTCCCCGGCCTCGACCCCGGTCGTACGGAAGCCCCTGACCTTCTTGCCGACGGGGCTGCCACGCCCGGCCCAGTCGGTACGGACCCAGAGCAGTTCCGCGCCCGCGCGCTCACCACGGCCCAGCAGCACGGCCTTGAGCCACAGCCCGGCCCCGGCGCCCGCGAGGGCCGCGCCGCCCGCGACCGGTACGGCGAACGAGGCACCCACCGCCGCGACGAACGCGCCCACCAGCCACCACACATGGGCCCGCCGCCAGACCCGCAGCGTCACCGCCCGGTCCTGGAGGTAGTCGAACTTCCCCGCGCGCGAGGCGGCTTCGGCCCAGCCGCCGTACCGCCGTCGTCGTACGAGCGCGACGGCGGCCGCGCTCAGGACGAACACCGCCACCCCGGCGTACAGGCCGACCCAGCGGCCGGTCAGTCCGGGGATCAACACCCCGGCGGCGGCGGCCAGTACCCCGAGCCACCACATCGGGGCCGCACCGGCCCTCACGATCACCGTCACGCGCGCCAGTGACTGCTGCCCTCCGCGTCCCACGGCCGCCTCCTCTTCACCGGTTCACCGGTTCACCGAAGTTTTGGCGGGCAGATTAATGCGGTTTCCTGAGCTTTTCCTGAGAACGGCGACACCGCGGGCCTCTATTCGACGAACAGGCCCCTGGCGGCGGCCCGCCCGTCGAAGTCCTCCAGGCGCGCCTGCGCGTCCGGCAGGTCGTCGCACATGGCCTCCAGCAGCACCCGCCCCAGGAGCATCGGCGCGCACGCCGTGTCGAAGGCGAGGCCCGTGCCGACGGCCGCCGGGATCAGCAGGTCGCTGTGGGCGGCGACGGGCGCGAAGGCCGAGTCGGCGACCGTGACGACGAACAGCCCGGCCTCGCGCGCGTAGTCGAGCGCCTCCACGACCTCCTTGGGATGGCGCGGCAGCGCGAAGCAGAGCAGCGCGCTCGCGCCCGCGCGCCGCGCCGCGTCGACCCGGTCGGCGAGCATCGTGCCGCCCTCGTCCAGGAGCCGGATGTCGGGGTGGACCTTGGCGGCGAAGTAGGCGAATCCCTTGGCCTGGGCGGACGCGGCGCGCAGGCCGAGGACGGGCAGCGGGTTGGAGGCGGCGAGTACGCGGCCCGCCCGCTCGACCGGGCCCGCGTCGGCGAGCAGGTCGGCCAGCTGACGCAGATTCTCCAACTCGGCGTGCACGGCCTGCTGGTACTCGTTGTACTCGGAGGCGCCCGCGTCCTGGCCGGCGGGCGCGACGTCCCGCAGGTGCTTGCGCAGCGCCGGGTAGCCGTCGAAGCCGAGCGCGACGGCGAAACGTGTCACCGAGGGCTGGCTGACCCCGGCGAGTTCGGCCAGTTCGACGCTGGACAGGAACGGCGCGTCGACGGCCCGGCGCACCATGCTGTGCGCGATACGCCGCTGGGTGGGCGTGAGCCGGTGCCCCTCGAAGAGCTGCTGGAGCCGAGCGGCCGGACTGTCGCTCACGCGATCCCTCTCGTCGTGCCTGTCATACCGGTGGTACCCGCCCCGGCGGTCGCGCCGTTCGGGCAGCTCGTGCCATTCGGGCCCGTACGCCTCATGTCGTCCGCCGTGGAGGCGAGTTGGTCGAGCAGCCGCGCCGCCGCCGTCACATCGTCGGTCAGCGGCCGGTCGGCGACCTCCGCCTCCAGTACGGACTCGGCCAGCGCGAAGGCCCTGCCGACGGGCAGTCCGGGCTCGGGCCTGAGGTCCCGCTGGCGCAACGCCCTTACGGCGGCGACGAGTTCGCAGCCGACGACGAGACGGTACGCCTCGCACGCCCGCAGCGTCTGGCGTGCGGCCAGCGAGGCGAAGCTGGCCTGCTCCTCCACGCCACGGGACAGTACCGCGTGGCCGAGCGAGGCCGGCGCCGAGAACGCGCGCAGGTCGCCGAGGGCGGCCCCGGCCGCGTACTCCAGGATCATCACGCCGGAACTCGCGGGCTCGGCGTCGGCGAGGAAGGGCCGCAGACGGGTGAAGCCGGGCTCGTTCAGTGCGGAGAGCCGGGAGGTGGACAGCCGTGCGGTCTGGACGACGGCGAGTCTGAAGTGGTCCAGGGCCAGGGCGAGTTGGGCGAGATAGAAACCGCCGTGGTGGTACGCGGCGGGGGCCAGGTCGTCGTCCGTGCCCGGACAGATCAGCGGGTTCTCGGCGGCGGAGTTGATCTCGACGGCGAGCGCGCTCTCCAGCGCGTCGGCGGCGTCCCGCGCCGGTCCGTGGACCTGCGGCACGCAGCGGAAGCCGTACGGGTCCTGGATACGGCCGAGCGGCGGGGTGGGGCGTTCGGGGGCGCCGAGTATGTGCCGCATCCGGGTGGCGACGGCGTACGAGCCGGGGTGCGGGCGCGCGGCGTGGACCGGTTCGGCGTACGCCTCGTAACTGCCGTCCACGGCGAGCAGCGAGAGCGCGGCGACGAGTTCGGTGGCGGCGATGAGGCGGCCCAACTCGTCCAGCGCGAGGGCGGCCTGACCAAGCGTCAGGGCGTTGCTGCTGATGAGGGCGAGGGCGTCGTTGTTGTCGAGGGCCTGCGCCTCGGGCGGGTGGCCGCCCTGCCAGGGGTGTTCGCCGACGAGGGCCAGGCCCAGCTGGGAGAGGGCGGCGATGTCGCCGGTGCCGACCGAGCCGAACTCGTTGACGACCGGGTGCGCGCCGGCGGTCAGGGCGTCGCAGAGCGCGGTGACGACGGTGGGGCGCAGTCCGGCGCCGCCGGCGAGGAGTTGGTTGGCCCGGACGGCGAGCATGGCGCGGACCTCGCGGGCGGGCAGCGGGTGGCCGATGGCACCGGCGTGGCTGCGCAGCAGGCGCAGTCCGTGATCGGCGGCGGTGTCGGTGGGGACGGCCTCGGTGCGGTTGGCGCCGACGCCGGTGGAGCGGCCGTAGACCCGGCCGGAGGCGGCGAGTTCGCGCGCGGTGTGCCAGGACTGCTCGACGCGCTTCATGGCGTCGGTGCCGGGCACGGGCCGGGCGGTCCCGTCGGCCAGCCGGACGATGTCGGCGACGGGGAGGCTCTGGCCGTCGAGGACGACGAGGGCGGGGCGTACGGCGGCGGCACGACCGTCCGGCATGAGGGGCACCACCCTTCGGGGCATTGGCGATCTATTCAGTCAATGACAACTCTGCATGACTATATGCAGCCCGGCAAGGAGCGCGCGGGCACCGTGTACGCCGGGCGTCACCTGAGGTACCCCACAGGCAAAGAGGGGGGGTAGCCCCACTGTTCCGGGGGCTCGGGCTTCGTACGGTGGTGGCCATGGAAGCCCGCGACCCTGAGCTCAAGAAGGAGCTCGACGCCACCCTTCAGGCCCGCCGCGAGCTGGGGCCCGAGTACGAGTCCGCGCTCGTCGAGTCGTTCCTGGAGAAGCTCGATCAGCGCCTCGACAGCACGACCGACCGCCGTGTCCGGCGCCAGCTCGCCGAACAGCAGATGGTCGTCGCCCGCGGCGCCCGCCCGCCCAGCGCCGGGGCGTCGTTCGCCGAGCGCTACGGCTTCGCCGTCGTCACGCTGGTGCTGGCCATCCCGCTCTCCGCGATAGCCGCGGTGCAGGCGGATGTCGGCGGGCTCTGCGTGGCCTGGCTCGGCATCGTCGGGGTGAATGTGGCACAGGCGGTCGGCGGTGTGCCCTGGGCACGCCGAGGTACGCGCGAGTCGAAGCAGTCGTCCGACTGGGAGGACTGAGGACGAAGGGGTGTCCGGCGGGCGGTACCGTCCGGCGGATTCGACCCCGCACAGCGTCGCGGCCGGTCCACCGGGGGGTGGACCGGCCGCGCCGGAAACGGGAATGTCGCGGGGACCGCCGCACCCCCGTTTCCGGAGGGCGGGACGACGGCGGTCCCCGCGAGGGACTCGGGGCCGGGTCAGTTTCCGGCACCGTGTCCGCGTGGCGTCCATGGGTCCGGGAGCCGCTCCGGAGATCACTGACGCCGACAACAACCACTGTGGCCGAGCCGTGTTAAGTGCGTGCTGCGCGTAGATGTCGCGCTGGTACCACTTTCACGAAGCCCCGCACCGGGGGCCACCCGGCCCGGCCGGGCCCCTATTTGACGTCCTTCGCGTCCTTCGCGTCCTTCGCGAGGAAGGCGAGCAGGTCCTGCCGGCTCACCACGCCCGTCGGCTTCCCCTCCACCAGCACGATCGCCGCGGCGGCGGCGTTGTTGCCGCTCAGCGCCGTCATCAGGTCGGCCACCGGCTCGCCCGAGCCGACCTGCGGCAGCGGGCCCGACATGTGCTTCTCCAGCGGGTCGCCGAGCGAGGCGCGCCGCCCGAACAGCGCGTCGAGCAGGTCGCGCTCCACGACGGAGCCGATCACCTCGGCCGCCATGACGTCCGGGTGGCCGGCGCCCGGCTTCACGATCGGCATCTGCGAGACGCCGTACTCGCGCAGGACCTCGATCGCCTCGCCGACCGTCTCCTCGGGGTGCATGTGAACGAGCGAGGGAAGGCCGCCGCCCTCCTTGTACCGCAGGACGTCACCGACCCGCGGGGCGTCCCCGGCCTGCTCCAGGAAGCCGTAGTCGTTCATCCACTCGTCGTTGAAGATCTTGCTGAGGTAGCCCCGGCCGCTGTCGGGCAGCAGCACCACCACCACGTCGTCCGGGCCGAGCCGCTCGGCGACCCGCAGCGCCGCCACGACCGCCATGCCGCAGGAGCCGCCGACGAGCAGGCCCTCCTCCTTGGCGAGGCGGCGCGTCATCTGGAAGGAGTCCTTGTCGGACACGGCGACGATCTCGTCGGTGACGGTCCGGTCGTACGCGCTCGGCCAGAAGTCCTCGCCGACGCCCTCGACCAGATACGGGCGGCCCGAGCCGCCGGAGTAGACGGAGCCCTCGGGGTCCGCGCCGACGACCTTGACGCGCCCCTCGCTGACCTCCTTCAGATACCGGCCGGTGCCGGTGATCGTGCCGCCCGTGCCGATGCCGGTGACGAAGTGCGTGATCCGCCCGTCCGTCTGCTCCCACAGCTCGGGACCGGTGGTCTCGTAGTGCGAGCGCGGGTTGTTCGGGTTGCTGTACTGGTCCGGCTTCCAGGCGCCCGGCGTCTCGTTCACCAGCCGGTCGGAGACGTTGTAGTACGAGTCCGGGTGGTCGGGGTCGACCGCCGTGGGGCAGACGACGACGTCCGCGCCGTAGGCCCGCAGCACATTGATCTTGTCCGTGGAGACTTTGTCGGGGCATACGAAAATGCAGTGGTAGCCCTTCTGCTGGGCCACGATCGCCAGCCCGACGCCGGTGTTGCCGCTCGTCGGTTCGACGATCGTGCCGCCGGGCTTGAGCTCGCCGCTCTCCTCCGCCGCCTCGATCATGCGCAGGGCGATCCGGTCCTTCACCGAACCGCCGGGATTGAAGTATTCGACCTTGGCCAGGACGGTCGCCTGAATGCCCGAGGTCACATTGCCCAGCTTCAGCAGCGGGGTATTGCCAACCAGACTGATCATCGAGTCGTGGAATTGCACCGTTGTCTCCGGGGTCTCCGTGATGGTCCGGCCAGCGTATGCGTACGCGGAAGAGATTGGGCCACGCCCGTTACGGGGCAATGACCTCTTGCCGGTCTTATCGCAGTGTGTGAACGGCTACAGCGCGTGTACGGCTAAAGGGAGGTGACCCGGACTGTGTCGAGAGCGAGGGTGGCACGGCGGATCGCGGCGGGCGCCGCCTTCGGCGGTGGGAGCGTCGGTCTGATCGGAGCCGCGGGAGTGGGGCTCGTCCTGGCCGAGGTGCAGCTGGCGAAACGGTCGGTCGGCGGCGGCACAGCGCCGATCCCGCCGCGGGGCAACGGCTGGTACGGGCTGGCGTACGGCCACACGGAGCCCATCCGGATGGGCATGCTCGGCGACTCCACGGCGGCCGGCCAGGGCGTCCGGCGGGCGGGCCAGACACCGGGCGCGCTGCTCGCCTCGGGCCTCGCGGCGGTGGCGGAGCGGCCGGTGGACCTGCGGAACGTGGCACAGCCGGGGGCGCAGTCGGACGATCTGGAACGCCAGGTGACGGTGCTGCTCGCGGACGCGTTCCGGGCCCCGGACGTCTGCGTGATCATGATCGGCGCGAACGACGTCACGCACCGGATGTCGGCCACGGCCTCGGTCCGGTATCTCGCGGCGGCGGTACGGCGGCTGCGGACGGCGGGCGCGGAGGTCGTCGTCGGCACCTGCCCGGACCTGGGGACGATCGAGCCGGTGTACCAGCCGCTGCGCTGGCTGGCCCGCCGGGTGAGCAGACAGCTGGCGGCGGCCCAGACGATCGTGGCGGTGGAGCAGGGCGGCCGTACGGTCTCGCTCGGCGATCTGCTGGGGCCGGAGTTCGAGGCGAACCCGCGCGAGATGTTCGGCGCCGACAACTACCACCCCTCGACCGAGGGGTACGCGACGGCCGCGATGGCCGTCCTGCCGACGCTCTGCGCGGTGCTCGGCCTCTGGCCGGAGACGGACCACCTGGACTCCTCGCGCGACGAGGACATGCTGACGGTGGCGAAGGCGGCATCGGCGGCGGCGGCCGAGGCGGGCACCGAGGTCACGGGGGCGCGGGCGCCGTGGGCCCTGCTCAAGCACCGCAGGCGCAGGCGTCTGCCGGAGCCGGAGCCCACCCAGACGGAGCCGGCCGCGCCGCCGCCTCCGCCGTCCCCGAAGGAGGGGGCCAACCGCAGATGACGCCGGACCGCCTGAGCGTTTGCTTAGCAGCTTTCGGCGTGGCACGCTGCGGCCCTCGTCACACGTCCGGCCCGGTGACCCGGGCCATACGTGCGGGTAACTTCGCAAGACGGCACTTCCGCCGTACCGCACCCGCCCCTCTGGAGCCGTGATGCCCGAAGCTGTGATCGTCTCTGCCGCCCGCTCCCCCATCGGCCGGGCCTTCAAGGGCTCCCTGAAGGAGCTGCGGCCGGACGACCTGACCGCCACCATCATCCAGGCCGCGCTCGCCAAGGTCCCCGAGCTGGACCCGCGCGACATCGACGACCTGATGCTCGGCTGCGGCCTCCCCGGTGGCGAGCAGGGCCACAACCTGGGCCGGATCGTCGCCGTACAGATGGGGATGGACCACCTTCCCGGCTGCACCGTCACCCGTTACTGCTCATCCTCGCTCCAGACCTCCCGGATGGCGCTGCACGCCATCAAGGCGGGCGAGGGCGACGTCTTCATCTCGGCCGGTGTCGAGATGGTGTCCCGCACCGTCAACGGCTCCAGCGACGGCATGCCCGGCACCCACAACCCGGTCTTCGCCGACGCCGAGGCCCGTACCGCCACCGTCGCGGCCTCCGAGGGCGCCGACTGGCACGACCCGCGCGAGGACGGCCTGCTCCCCGACGCGTACATCGTGATGGGCCAGACCGCCGAGAATCTGGCCCGGCTCAAGGGCATCACACGGCGCGACATGGACGAGTTCGGCGTGCGGTCGCAGAATCTCGCCGAGGAAGCCATCAAGAACGGCTTCTGGGAGCGCGAGATCACCCCCGTCACGCTGCCCGACGGCACCGTGGTCGCCAAGGACGACGGCCCCCGCGCCGGCGTCACCCTGGAGACCACCCAGGGCCTGAAGCCTGTCTTCCGCCCCGACGGACTGGTCACGGCCGGCAACTGCTGCCCGCTCAACGACGGCGCCGCCGCGCTCGTGATCATGTCGGACACCAAGGCGCGCGAGCTGGGCCTGACCCCGCTCGCCCGGATCGTCTCCACCGGCGTCTCGGGCCTCTCGCCGGAGATCATGGGGTACGGCCCGGTCGAGGCCAGCAAGCAGGCGCTGCGTCGCGCGGGCCTCGGCATCGACGACATCGACCTGGTGGAGATCAACGAGGCGTTCGCCGCGCAGGTCATCCCCTCCTACCGCGACCTGGGCGTCGACCTCGACAAGCTGAACGTGAACGGCGGCGCGATCGCCGTCGGCCACCCCTTCGGTATGACGGGCGCCCGGATCACGGGCACGCTGATCAACGGGCTCCAGTTCCACGACAAGCAGTTCGGCCTGGAGACCATGTGCGTCGGCGGCGGCCAGGGCATGGCCATGGTCATCGAGCGGCTGAGCTGAATCCCGTCGAGCCCCAGTCGTGACTCAATCTCCCCCAGGATGTGACCTACCGCCTGGGGGAGACCAAATTACCCTGGTCACGGCAGTGGCGGGCCGACCGTAAGGCCGAAAGACCTGTCCAATTCATGACGTAATGCACTGCCGACGTGTGCGCCCCCACGACAAGCTGATGTAGGAAGTCGGGGGACCATTGAAGACCGGGAGTAAGTCAGTGAGCGCCATGTCTATTGCCCTGCTGCTTACCACGGCCGCCGCCACGGCCGTGGGCGTCGCCGCCCTGCACGCCGCTCACGGGCTGCGGCGAGAGGTCACGGCCCTGCGCGGCGAACTGTCCCTGGCGAATCCGGGCGGCCACGCCGCCGTACCGCAGGCACGCTCCGGCGAATCGGCGCCGGCCGCCGCCACGTCCACCGAGGACATACGGCTGGCGGTCGCCGAGGCCCTGGCCGAGGAGCGCGAGCGGGAGCTGGCCGAGGCGCGTGCCTTCTGGGCCGCGCAGGAGGCCCGTGACGCCACCGACGCACCGTCGCTGCTGGGTGGTTTCGTCGGTCCCGGCGCCGAGGACGGACCCTTCTACGTGCCGCGCCAGGCCGACTTCGTGGGTCTGGAGGCGCTGGACCTCGACGCGCTCGACCGCGCCGACCGCGCCCGCCGTGCCACGGAGGACGACTACGACGATCTCGCGGAGCTGGCGGAACTCGCCGGGCTGCGGGAGCGCGGCGAGCTGGGCGACCAGGCCGACGCCGCGGATCTCGGGGAGTTCGAGGAGCTGGAGAGCCTCGGGGACTACGCGGACTTCGACGGACTGCCCGAACTGAGCGAGGTGAGTGAGGTCAGCGAGATCGGTGAGTTCGCCGAGGACTCCCCGGAGCTGGCCGCCGCCCGCCGCAGGCACCCCTCGCACCCCGACTTCGTGCCGGTCCGCACGCCGGTCGTCACCGACCACGAGCGCACGGTCGCGCGGCTCGAGGAGCTGGCCGACGCCCGTACCGCGCTCGCCGACGTCCGGCCCGGCCCGCTGGGCACGCTCGACGTGTACGTCTTCACCGACGGTACGACGCTCTGCATGACCCCGGGCCACCGCGAGACCGCGGAACGCCTCGCGGGCGCGCTGCGCGACGGCGGTACGCCGTTCCTGCTGGGCGGCTCGGGTGTCTCCGGGGCCTACGCCCTCACGTTCTCGTGCGGCGCCGCCGCCGGCGTGGACGGCGCCACGTGCGCGGGGAACGCGGGTACGAGGGGTGAGGACGCCTCCGCCGACGACCACATCTACATTCTCGCCGACCGCGTCATAGCTTCGCTCTAGCCACGGCCCGCTCCACCGCCCGCACGGCCTCGTCCAGTTCCGCCACGGATGGGGCCGTTCTCAATGCCTCCGCCAAATCACCGGCCGCGACGGTGAGTTGATCGGCGACGGCGAAGACACCGACGTCCGGCATGATCCTCGGCGGCCCCTGCGGGGGGCCGTCCGGGGCTTCGATGCGCTGGGCGGTCACGGACAATTCCCTGGCCAGAGCCAGCCCTTCGGCCGCGGCCCCTCGCTGCAACCTGCTCTGCGGGGCTGCCCGCAGCCGGTCGGCGAATCGGTCCACGGCGGCGGTCAGGCGCGTCGTATCAAGCACGCCGCGACCCTACGCGCCCTCCCCGGACTGTTGCCAACGGGCGAACGCTGAGGCACGGTGACGTGAAGGACCAGTACGCGCGAAGCAGCGTCCGGAGGCGCCGATGTCCGTTGTTTTCTCCGAGGAGACCCACCGCAACCTGCTGTCCCGTATCCCACACTGCACCGGTCGCGAGATCACCGACTGGCTGCGCGCGGTCGACGACGGCCCCGCCCTTGTCCGTTTCGACGAGAAGGTCGCCTGGCTCCGCGGCGAGTACGACCTCGCGTACGGGCACGCCAAGGCGATCATCCACGAGTACGACCTGAGGCGGGCCGCCCGCAGACTGGGCTGACGGCAGGGCCGGCCGCGCCGGCCGCCGCGGCCGGCCACCGAGCGGATACGGCGAAGGGGTCCACGGGCTGCCGCCCGTGGACCCCTTCGCCGTATCGCGTGAGGCGTATCGCCGTCGGTGCTAGTCGTTGCCGCTCAGGATCGAGAAGAGCCGCAGCATCTCCAGGTAGATCCAGACGAGCGTCATGGTGAGGCCGAAGGCCGCCATCCAGGACTCCTCGCGCGGCGCGCCGTACGTGACGCCGTCCTCGACCTGCTTGAAGTCGAGCGCCAGGAAGCACGCGCCGAGGATGATGCCGATGACACCGAAGAGGATGCCGAGGCCACCGCTGCGGAAGCCGAGGCCGTCACCGCCGCCGAAGACGCTGAACAGCAGGTTGGCGACCATGAGGAGCACGAAGCCCATCGCGGCGGCCATCACGAAGCCGTAGAACCGGCGCGTGACGCGGATCCAGCGCATCTTGTACGCGATCAGCACACCGGCGAAGACCGCCATCGTGCCCATCACGGCCTGGACGACCACGCCCGGCGAGAGGTACGTGCTGACCGCGCTGCTGATCACGCCGAGGAAGACGCCCTCGAACGCGGCGTACGCCAGGATCAGCGCCGGGACCGGCTTGCGCTTGAACGACTGCGCCAGGGCCAGGACCAGGGCCACGAGGGCCGCGCCGATGGCGATGCCGTACGACTTGCCGATGTTGTCCTGGTCGACCGGGAGCAGGACCCAGGCGAGGACGGCGGTGAGGACGACCGTGCCGAGCGTCGACGCGGTGCGCGTCACGACGTCGTCGATCGTCATGACCCCGGCGCGGGCGGGCGCCTGCGGACCGGCGCCGCCGAGCTGGGGGTCGGTCTGCGCGTATGGGTTGGTGGCGTACGGGTTCGTCGCGTACGGGTTCTGCGTTCCTACGGCGGGGCCCCCGGCCTGCGGCGCCGCGTTGAAGCCCGCTTGACCGTTGTCGCGACTGAAGCCCCGTCGCGAGAAGACCGGGTTGCTGCTCCTCATCTCACTCCTCCATGGCGGCCACCCTGCGCGGCCTTGGCACAAGAGTAATGCGGGAGCAAAGGGATCACCCTAGTGCCCTGGGAGGATCTTTCCTCGATCGTGACGCGCCGGGTTCCGGACCGGGGCCGCCGGGCCGGCCCGGAGCACCGTCCGGTGGTGCTTCCGCACCCCTCCGGGAGCCTCTCCGGCGGCACCGCCGCGGAGTCCGGGATTCTGCGCATTGACGCGCACTCGACAAGATGATCAAGGCCCCTGAGCTGCGGGTTCGTCATCTCTTGAAACTGACTCCTCGTCAAGAGCTTTACTTTTCAATCGAGTTGGTCGATCGTGGCGATCCGCAGGCACGTTTCCGCAGAAGTGTGCCTCAGAGGCAAAAAAGAGAGGGTGAATCGATCTTCGCAGGTCAGCACACGTACAGAGAGTGTGCCCGGAACCGGACTTGAACCGGTACGCCCCATTTGGGGCAGCGAGGTTTAAGCTCGCCGTGTCTGCATTCCACCATCCGGGCGTACGCGGCTCCGCGTTGGCTCACGAGCCTATCCGGGAGGACCCCTCGGACGGCCGAGTACTCAGGCGATCCTGTCTGATTTTATTGGCACCTGAGGGTGTGTCAGCCCAGGTAACACGCCATCGGCACATGCCGGAAGCAGGACGAAGGTCTTGATACGGACCTCGGGATATGACGGAAACTCGCCGCTCTCTGTCTACTATTCGCCACTCCCCGCACACGGATTGCGCGGAGGCGTCGTCGGCGTGACAACGCGGTGACGGAGTGAGCGGGGTCGGGGTCGGTGTCATACCGCGGGGTCGGGGTCGGTGTCATACCCGAGGAGGACCGAGGCACCTCCTGGTCCGACCCGAGAGGGCCACAGGAACGGGCATGAGGAGTGACGACCTGAGGCCGGACGGCCGAGAGGATTGAGTCAATCCCGCCGGACGCCCCTGAAGGAGCCCCACCCGTGACGACCATGCCTCTCCTCCACCGCGCCAGCGCCGTGGCCGCCCACGCCTCCGGCTTGTCCAAGGTCTACGGGCAGGGCGAGACTCAGGTGGTCGCCCTCGACCAGGTCACCGTCGACTTCCGGCAGGGTGAGTTCACCGCGATCATGGGCCCGTCCGGGTCCGGCAAGTCGACCCTGATGCACTGTGTGGCGGGTCTCGACAGCTTCAGCAGCGGTTCCGTACGCATCGGTGACACCGAGCTGGGGACGCTCAAGGACAAGCAGCTCACCCAGCTCCGCCGCGACAAGATCGGCTTCATCTTCCAGGCGTTCAACCTGCTGCCGACACTGACGGCCCTGGAGAACATCACACTCCCCATGGACATCGCGGGCCGCAAACCCGACAAGGAGTGGCTGGACAACGTGATCACGATGATCGGCCTCAAGGACCGGCTCCACCACCGCCCCACCGCGCTCTCCGGCGGCCAGCAGCAGCGCGTGGCCGTCGCCCGCGCGCTGGCCTCCCGCCCCGAGATCATCTTCGGCGACGAGCCGACCGGAAACCTCGACTCACGGGCCGGCGCCGAGGTGCTCGGCTTCATGCGCAACTCCGTACGGGAGCTGGGCCAGACCGTCGTCATGGTGACCCACGACCCGGTGGCCGCCTCCTACGCGGACCGGGTGATCTTCCTCGCCGACGGCCGGATCGTCGACGAGATGCTGGACCCCTCCGCCGACGGCGTGCTCGACCGGATGAAGGCCTTCGACTCCAAGGGCCGTACGAGCTGACGACGCCCGTCGCCCCGCACTCCTGACGGCCCTCCCCGGCCGTCCCTCCCTCCTCCGCGGCACGTCCGCCCCGCCGTCCTTGGGCCGTGCGGGCCGTCCGCCCTGCCCGCCTCCGGCCTGCCCACTTCACCTGGACTCCCACCATGTTCCGTACCGCCCTGCGCACTGTGCTCGCGCACAAGGCCCGGCTGCTGATGACCGTGCTCGCCGTGATGCTCGGCGTGGCCTTCGTCTCCGGCACGCTGGTCTTCACCGACACCCTCGGCAACGCCTTCAACAAGCAGTCGGCCAAGAGCTACAAGGACGTCGCCGTCTCCGTCACCACCTACGCCTCCAACGAGACGGGGTCCGACGGGAAGAAGCCGGAGCCGGGGCTCAGCCCGAAGACCCTCGACAAGATCGGCGCCATCGACGGCGTGGACTCCGTCACCGGCCGGGTCGAAGGATTCGCCGGCGTGGCCGACCCGGACGGCAAGCTCATCGGCAACGGCTGGTCCAACACCGGCACCAACTTCGCCCCCGGCGAGGACGGCAAGGACGCCCCCTACGACTTCACCGAAGGAGCGGGCCCCACGAAGGCCGGCGAGATCGCGCTCGACGAGTCGACCGCGTCCCGTGGTGAGTACAAGGTCGGCGCCCCCGTGCGGGTCTCCACCAACGGGCCGGTGAAGGAGTACACCCTCTCCGGTGTCTTCACCACCGAGGACGGCGCGGTCAACGCGGGCGGCAGCCTGGTGCTCTTCGAGACGGCGGTCGCCCAGAAGCTCTACCTGAAGCCGGGCTTCTTCCAGAACGCCACCGTCACGGCGGCGCCCGGCGCCTCCGACGCGAAGATCCTCGACGCGGTCGAGCCGCTGCTGCCCGAGGACGCCGAGGCCCAGACCGGCGCGCAGCTCGCCGACGACCAGGCGGCGCAGATCGAGCGGGAGCTCAGCGGCATCAACCAGATGCTGCTCGCCTTCGCCGCCATCGCGCTCTTCGTCGGAGTCTTCCTGATCTCCAACACCTTCACCATGCTGGTCGCCCAGCGCACCAAGGAACTGGCACTGCTGCGCGCCGTCGGCGCCTCGCGCCGCCAGGTCAAGCGCTCGGTGATGGCCGAGGCGCTGATCGTGGGCCTCGTCGCGTCCGCCATCGGCTTCGTCCTCGGTATCGGTCTGGCCGTCGGACTGCGCGCCGCCATGGGCTCGTTCGGCGCGAAGGTCCCCGCGGGACCGCTGATGATCACGCCGGTCGCCGTCGCCGCCGCCTTCGGTGTCGGCGTGGTGATCACCCTGATCGCCGCCTGGCTGCCCGCCCGCCGGGCCGCGAAGATCCCGCCGGTCGCCGCCATGAGCAGCGTGCACGCCGTGGCCACCATGAAGTCGCTCGTCCTGCGCAACTCCATCGGCGCCGTGCTCACGCTCATCGGCGCCGCGGGGATCATCGCGGGCGCCTCGGTCGGGAAGGACGGCAAGCTGCTCATCGGCGCCGGCGCGTTCTTCTCGCTCGTCGGCATCATCGTGCTCATCCCGCTGCTGTCGCGCCCGGTCATCGCCCTCGTCCAGCCCCTGCTGAACCGTCTGTACGGCGTCGCCGGCAAGCTCGCCGGACAGAACGCGGTGCGCAACCCGCGCCGTACGGGCGCCACCGCGTCCGCGCTGGCCATCGGCCTCACCCTGGTCACCGGGCTCACGACCGTCGGCGTCACGCTGGGTACGGCCATCGACAAGGCGACCACGGACAACATCAAGGCCGACTACATGGTCACGATGGCCGCCGGCGGTTTCGACGGTCTCGACGAGTCGGCGATCAAGGCACTGGAGAAGGCGCCGGGCGTGCGCGCGGTCTCCCCGCAGCGGTCGGCGTACCTGTCGATCGACGGCAAGGACAGCTCCGCCTCGGGTGTGGCTCCCGGCGACATCGAGCAGCTCCTCACCCTGAAGACGGCGACGGGTTCGCTGGGCACGCTGAGCGGTGACGCGATCGCGGTGGCCTCGGACACCGCGAAGTCCCGGGGCTGGAAGGCCGGCGACACAGTCACGGTGAAGTTCCTGGACGACAGGACGGCGCGGCTGAAGATCGGCGCCACGTACGCGCCCAACGAGTTCCTCTCACCGATCCTCATCTCCACGGACCTGGTGGACGCGCACGAGGAGGACGCGTACACACCGGAGGTGTACGTGGCGATGGAGGGCGGGGCGTCCGAGTCCAACGAACTGGCCCTGGTGAACGCGCTGGGCGACAACCCCGCGATCAACGTCGCCGACCAGCAGGACATCAGGAACATGTTCGGCGGCATGATCAACACCGCGCTGAACATCATGTACGGCCTGCTGGCGATGGCCCTGATCATCGCGGTGCTCGGCGTCGTCAACACCCTGGCGATGTCCGTCTTCGAGCGCCAGCAGGAGATCGGCATGCTGCGGGCGATCGGTCTGGACCGCCGCAGGGTCAAGCGCATGATCCGGCTCGAAGCCGTGGTGATCTCGGTCTTCGGCGCGCTGGTCGGTGTCGGACTCGGTACGTTCCTGGCCTGGGCGGTCGGCCAGACGATCCGCGGGTCCATCCCCGGGTACGCGCTGGTGCTGCCCTGGGAGCGGATCGGGATCTTCCTGGTCCTCGCGGGCCTGGTGGGTGTGCTGGCGGCGCTCTGGCCGGCGCGCAGCGCGGCCAGGCTCAACATGCTGACGGCGATCAAGACCGAGTGATCCGGCTCCGGTGACCGGTACGGCGAAGGGCCCCGCATCCCCCCGGTGCGGGGCCCTTCGCCGTACTCCGCTGCCTGGCGTGCCGTTCCTGACTCGTGTCAGCGCCAGGTGCGGGCCCGCAGGGGGACACCCGCGTCGCCCGACGCGCGGGGCCGTACCGCCAGGATCTGGTTGACGCCGATCCTGTTGTGCTCGAAGGAGAGCGCGGAGGCCGCCATGTAGAGCCGCCAGACGCGGGCGCGGCCGGGCGAGGTGGCCCGTACCGCCTCGGGCCAGTGCCTCTCCAGATTCCGCACCCACTGACGGAGCGTCAGGGCGTAGTGCTCACGCAGGGATTCGACGTCCCTGGCCTCGAAGCCCGCCTCCTCCAGCGTGGCGACGGTACGGCCGAGCGGGGCGAGTTCGCCGTCGGGGAAGACGTACGCGTCGATGAAGTCGTCGACGTGGTACTTGGCCTCGTCCTTCTCGGGGCGGCGCGCGATCTGGTGGTTGAGCAGCCGGCCGCCCGGCCTGAGGAGGGCGAAGAGGGCGTCGGCGTATTCGCGGTAGCGGACCGAGCCGACGTGTTCGGCCATGCCGATGGACGAGATGGCGTCGTACGGCCCGTCCCTGACGTCCCGGTAGTCCTGGACCCGGATCTCGATCCGGTCGGTGAGGCCCGCCTCCGCGATGCGCTTGCGCGCGTACGCGGCCTGCTCGCGGGAGAGGGTGACACCGGTGACCTGGGCCCCGTACTCGCGCGCCGCGTGCATGGCCATGGAGCCCCAGCCGCAGCCGACGTCGAGCAGCCGCTCGCCCTCCTTCAGGCCGAGCTTGCGGCAGACGAGGTCGAGCTTGTCGCGCTGCGCGTCCTCCAGCGTGGAGCCGGGCTCCTCGAAGTAGGCGCACGAGTAGACCATCGACGGTCCGATGACCATCTCGTAGAAGTCGTTGCCCACGTCGTAGTGGTGGCTGATCGCCGCCCTGTCCCGGTGCTTGGTGTGCAGCGCGCCGGACCTGCGCCGGACCTCCTCGGGGGGCGGCGGGGGCGGCGGCCAGGGGCCGGCGATCTCCACGATGCCCTTGGCCGCGGCGCGCATCCGCGGATCGCGCAGTGGGCGCACCGTGTCCTTGGCGTCGGCGCCGCGCTCCCAGAGGAGTCCGGCGACCAGGTCGAGGGCGGCGTACAGGTCACCCTCGATGTCGATCTCACCGGCCACCCAGGCGCGGGCGAGGCCCAGTTCGCCGGGCTTCCAGAGCAGTCGGCGCAGGGCCCGGCGGTGCCGGAGGACAAAGGTCGGCGCGCCGGGCGGACCCGACTCGCTGCCGTCCCAGGCGCGGATACGTACGGGGAGCGGGGCTCCCAGCAGTTCCTCGGCAAGAGTGCTCAGCCGCAGTGCGGCGTCGGCCATGGCGCACACCTCCGTGATGGTGGATCCCAGAAATGCTCAACACACACGTAAACACCGCCGGGAGCGTGTGGCAGTCCCGACAGCACGCAATGGGCGGGCAAAATAGCTGCACCAGCCACGCATTTTGTGGCCAAATCTACCGATGCGCACCCTTGCCTGGCATGTCGTACCCCACTTCGGCGCCGGGCGCACGCGAAAGGGCCGCCCGCACCACGGATGGCGGGCGGCCCTTTCGGGTCGGTACGAGCGCTACGCGCGGTTCAGGAGGCCTTCACCGTCGAACCGGCCTCGGCCTTCACCTGCTCCGAGCCGGACTCCGGCCCCGACTTGGGGGCGGCGGCGGCCTGCGGCGCCGGGGCGGGCTTGGCCGCCTCGTAGAACTCCTCGCGCGGTGTCTCCATCGCGCCGAGCGAGACGACCTCGCGCTTGAGGAACGCCGAGAGCGTCCAGTCGGCGAAGACGCGGATCTTACGGTTCCAGGTCGGCATCGCCATGCCGTGGTAGCCGCGGTGCATGTACCAGGCCAGCCGACCACGGAACTTGATCTTCATCTTGCCGACGACGATCATCGCGACACCCTTGTGCATGCCGAGACCCGCGACCGCGCCCTTGTTGGCGTGGCTGTACTCCTTCTGCGGGAAGCCCCGCAGGCCGGAGATCACGTTGTCGCCGAGGACCTTCGACTGACGCAGCGCGTGCTGGGCGTTCGGCGGGCACCAGGCGTTCTCGACCCCGGCCTTGCGGGCGGCCATGTCCGGGACCTGGGCGTTGTCGCCGGCGGCCCAGATGTGGTCGGTGCCCTGCACCTGGAGCTTGGCGTTGGTGTCGACGTGACCACGCGGGCCGAGCGGCAGACCGTAGCGGGCGAGCGCGGGGTTGGGCTTGACGCCCGCGGTCCACACGATGGTGTTGGAGTCGACCTCAAGTCCGTTGCCCAGCACGACGCGGCCGTCGACGCAGGACTCCATACCGGTCTTGAGGTAGATCTCGACGCCGCGGCTCTCCAGGTGCTCCTTGCCCCAGCTGCCCAGCTTCGGGCCGACCTCGGGAAGGATCTTGTCGGCGACATCGACCAGCAGGAAGCGCATGTCCTCGCGCTTGACGCTCGTGTAGTACTTCGCGGCGTCGCGCGCCAGGTCCTCGACCTCACCGACGGTCTCGGCGCCGGCGAAGCCACCGCCGACGAAGACGAAGGTCAACGCCTTGCGGCGGACGTCCTCGTCGGTCGTCGAGTCGGCCTTGTCGAGCTGTTCGAGCACGTGGTTACGGAGACCGATCGCCTCCTCGATGCCCTTCATACCGATGCCCTGCTCGGCGAGGCCGGGGATCGGGAAGGTACGGGAGACGGCGCCGAGCGCGACGATCAGGTAGTCGAAGGGCAGCTCGTAGGCCTCGCCGACGAGCGGCGACACCGTGGCGACCTTGCGGTCCTGGTCGATGGTCGTGACCCGGCCGGTGAGCACCTCAGCCTTGGGCAGCACGCGTCGCAGCGGTACGACGACGTGCCGGGGCGAGATGTTTCCGGCGGCGGCTTCGGGGAGGAAGGGCTGGTACGTCATGTACGAGCGGGGGTCGACAACCGTGACCGTCGCCTCCCCGTAGCGCATCTTCTTCAGAATGCGACGAGCTGCGTACAGGCCTACGTACCCTCCGCCTACAACAAGGATCCTGGGACGCTCCGTGGTGCTCATGCCATCGAGTATCCACCCGCCCTGGAGGGGGTGCTCGTGAGCCCCTTCACAAGCACCCCCCACACCTCTGCTACACTGCGCGGCCCCCATGATCCACATCCGGCTCCGGCGGTGCGACCAGGTGGTGTCGTGAGACCTTCCACACCCCTCGTGAGCTGGCCCTTGAGACCTTTCCCGGCGGTGGACCACCGGGTGGTTCACACGCCCGCAATGCCGCCGGTACAGCCCGTTGACCGGCCGTACAGGGGGGTCGGGGCGGTGCCTGGGGTCCCCAGGGAGTGATGTGCGTCCAACCCGGCGGTTTTCCTTGTGAAGAACTTCACGAACTTCGTTCCGGAGCGTGGCGCAGAGCCCCCGTAAGACCCCCGTAAAGACGCTCCCGGCACCCCGGAACGCCCCCGCGACACCCCCCGGTCACCCGTTCAGGCGATCGACCAGCCGATGCCGTCGAGGATGTCGTGCTCGCTCACGACGACCTCCCGCGCACCGGTCCGTTCCATGATCGTGAGCAGGATCAGCGCGCCCGCGCCGATCACGTCGACGCGCCCCGGATGCATCACCGGAATCGTCGCACGTTCGGCGTGGGTGGAGGCGAGCAGCGTCGTGGTGATCTCCCGGACCACGTCGAAGGGGATGCGCGCGTGGTGGATCGCCTCCGAGTCGTACGCCGTCAGACCCAGCGCGATCGCCGCGACCGTGGTGACGGAGCCGGCCAGGCCGACCAGGGTGCGGGCCTCGCCGAGCGGGACGGCCCGCTCCGCCGTGTCGATGGCGGCGGCGATGTCCGCGCGCAGGGCGGTGATGTCGGCGAGGGTGGCCGGGTCGGCCGGGCGGTGCCGTTCGGTCAGCCGTACGCAGCCCATGTCCACCGACCGCGCGGCCGTGACCCGGTCGTCGCCGACGACGAACTCGGTGGAGCCGCCGCCGATGTCCACGACCAGGTAGGGCTTCGCCAGGTCGGTGCGGCCGGTCAGCTCCTTGGTGGCGCCGGTGAAGGAGAACTCCGCCTCCTGGTCGCCGGTGATCACCTCGGGTTCGACACCGAGGATGTCGAGGACGCCGCGTACGAACTCGTCGCGGTTCTCGGCGTCACGGGAGGCGGAGGTGGCCACGAAGCGGATCCGGTCCACGCCGTGTTCCTTGATGACCCCGGCGTACTCGCGGCAGGCCGCGAAGGTGCGCTCCAGCGCCTCGGGGGCGAGCCGGCCCGTCCGGTCGACGTCCTGGCCGAGCCGCACGATCGTCATGCGCCGGTCGAGGTCGACGAGTTCGCCGGTGGCGGGGTCCGCGTCGGCCACGAGGAGGCGGATGGAGTTCGTACCGCAGTCGACGGCCGCGATCCTGGTCATACCGTGTCCTCCGCGTCGGCCTGGGCTGCGGGCCGGGCGTCCTGCTCGGCGTCGGGCTGGGCGGCGGCCTCGGCGTCGGTCTGGGCGGCGTCGGCGTCCCCGGGCTTTGTGAACGGGATCACACAGGGGCCCTTGCGCCACCACTCGGGCAGCATCGCCAGCGCCTCGTCGCCCAGCGGGTTCACTCCCGGACCCGCCGCGAGCGAGTGGCCGACCAGCACGTGCAGGCACTTCACCCGGTCCGGCATCCCGCCGGCGCTCGGGAAGCCCGCCAGCACGTCGATGGCGTCACGGCGCGCGATGTAGTCCTCGTGGGCCGCGCGGTACGCGGCGGCCAACTCCGGGTCGGTGGCGAGGCGTTCGGTCATCTCCTTCATGACACCGTTCGCCTCCAGCGTGCCGATGGCCGAGGCCGCGCGCGGGCAGGTCAGGTAGTAGAGCGTCGGGAACGGCGTGCCGTCCGGGAGTCGCGGGGCGGTCTCCACCACATCGGGCTGCCCGCAGGGGCAGCGGTGCGCGATGGCGCGCAGACCGCGCGGGGGCCGGCCGAGCTGTTGCTTGAACGCCGCGACGTCCGCCTCGGTGGGTTCGCCGCGTGTCGTCTGCGGAGGGGGCGTTTGCATACCTGCGTCGGTTTCCTTGATGTCTGTCAGTCCGTCCGGTCGGCGCTGTCGACGCCGTCCAGGAGATTGGAGTACCAGGGCCGGTCGGCCGCGCCCTGGTCGGTGCGGCGCTCGTCGGCCGCCCGGGGGTCGGCCATGATGTAGCCGGTCTCCCCCGGCATCACGTAGTGCAGATGCTCGCGCGCCAGCCGCTGGACGTACGCGTCGTCCTGGAGTCGGGCCTTCTCGTCACGCAGTTCCTCGACCCGCCGCGCCGCCTCGCGCGTCAACTGCCTCTGCTCCGCGATGTCGCTCCGCTGCGACACGTACTGCCGCATCGGGTAGGCGAGCGCCACGATCAGCGAGCAGACGACGAGCACGAGGAAGGCCGCGCGTCCGGTGAGCCGGGAGCGGCGGGCCTGCCTGCGGGTCTGCGAGCGGTAGACGCGGGCGGCGGTCTGCTCGCCCAGGATCCTGATCTTGGTCGCGGTGGAGAACCGGTCCCGGTTCGCGGCCATGGTCCCGCCTCCCTGGAGGCCCGGCGGACCCCTCGTACCTCTGTACCGCCGTACTGCCTCTGTACGCGCGTACGTCCCCGGACACGGTACGGGACCGTGGCCGGGGACGGCCGTAGGACGGGCGGGGCAATGACCGGTGCCCCAGGGGCGGTCCCGGAAGGGTCAGCCCTGGGAGGGCAGTCCCTGGAGGGCCCGCTGGAGGGTCAGTCCTTGAAGCGGGGGAACGCGCTGCGGCCCGCGTACACCGCCGCGTCGTCGAGGATCTCCTCGATGCGCAGCAGCTGGTTGTACTTGGCGACGCGCTCGGAGCGGGCCGGGGCGCCGGTCTTGATCTGGCCGCAGTTGGTGGCGACGGCCAGGTCGGCGATCGTGACGTCCTCGGTCTCACCGGAACGGTGCGACATCATGCACTTGAAGCCGCTGCGCTGCGCCAGCTCGACGGCGTCCAGGGTCTCGGTCAGCGAACCGATCTGGTTGACCTTGACGAGCAGGGCGTTGGCCGAGCCCTCCTCGATGCCACGGGCCAGGCGCTCGGGGTTGGTGACGAAGAGGTCGTCGCCGACGATCTGGACCTTGGAGCCCAGCTTGTCGGTGAGGACCTTCCAGCCGGCCCAGTCGTCCTCGAAGAGCGGGTCCTCGATGGAGACGAGCGGGTACGAGGCGACGAGCTCCTCGTAGTACTCGGTCATCTCGGCGGCCGAGCGCGACTTGCCCTCGAACTCGTAGGAGCCGTCCTTGTAGAACTCCGAGGCCGCCACGTCGAGCGCGAGCGCGATGTCCTTGCCCGGGGCGTAGCCGGCTTCCTTGATGGCCACGAGGATCAGGTCGAGCGCGGCGCGGTTGGACTCCAGGTTCGGCGCGAAGCCGCCCTCGTCGCCGAGGCCGGTGGAGAGCCCCTTCTCCTTCAGGACCTTCTTCAGCGTGTGGTAGACCTCGGCACCCCAGCGCAGGGCCTCGGAGAACGACTCGGCGCCGATCGGCGCGATCATGAACTCCTGGATGTCCACGTTGGAGTCGGCGTGCGACCCGCCGTTGAGGATGTTCATCATCGGAACGGGCAGCAGGTGCGCGTTCGGGCCGCCGAGGTAGCGGAAGAGCGGCAGGTCCGAGGCCTCGGACGCGGCGTGCGCCACGGCCAGGGAGACACCGAGGATGGCGTTGGCGCCGAGCGAGGACTTGTCGGGCGTGGCGTCCAGGTCGAACATCGCCTGGTCGATCAGGCGCTGCTCGGTGGCGTCGTAACCGACGAGCTCCGGGCCGATCTGCTCGATGACGGCGAGGACCGCCTTCTCGACACCCTTGCCCTGGTAGCGGTTCTGGTCACCGTCGCGGAGCTCAAGGGCCTCGAACGCACCGGTGGACGCACCGGAGGGGACAGCAGCACGGCCGGTGCTGCCGTCGTCGAGGCCGACCTCGACCTCGACCGTTGGGTTGCCTCGGGAGTCAAGGATTTCCCGGGCTACGACGACGTCGATGGACGGCACGAGCATCTCCTTCTGGGATGTGACGCGTGGAGTGCAGAGCCTCGTTGGCCTTGCGGCATGAGCCTAACCGGCTCCCGGTCGGCGGTCGGCAGATGCCCGCCCGCTGGGACGAAAAGAGTCCTGAATGCCCGTTCAGCCGCGAATGTCCTGGGGTCCGGCCCGGCCCGGTCCAGCCCTGTCCGGTCCGGTCCGGCCCGAAGGCGGTGGCGGCCGGGCGGGGCCGAGCCCCGGCACGGCGCGTCCGGGGGGAGTGAGGCGCGCCGTGCCGGGGCTCGGGCAGGGAAGGGTCAGCTCAGGTGGAGCTGCTGACCCGGGAAGATCTCGTCGGCGTTCTCGACGATGCCCTTGTTCAGATCGAAGAGCTTCTTCCAGCCACCTTCGACCTTCTTGGTGTCGGCGATCTTGGAGAGCGTGTCGCCGGCCTTGACCTTGTACTCGCCGTCGCCCTTCTTGACCGGGCCGCGCGTCTCACCGCGCGAGGCGGACTGCTCCTGCGCGGCGCGCGGGGCGGACTCCTGCTTCGGAGCGGCCTTCGGGGCGGCCTTGGGAGCGGCCTTGGGGGCCTGCTCCTGGGCCTGCTGGCCGGAGTCGTCGGAGCCGGCGTTGTTCGCGGCGTTGGACAGGCCGACGCCACAGCTCGGCCAGGCACCCTTGCCCTGGCCCGCCAGGACCTTCTCGGCGACCTGTATCTGCTGGGACTTCGAGGCCTGGTCGGCGCTGGACGCGAAGGCGCTGCCGCCGTACGCGGCCCAGGTGGAGGAGGAGAACTGGAGGCCGCCGTAGTAACCGTTGCCGGTGTTGATCGACCAGTTGCCGCCGGACTCGCACTGGGCGACGGCGTCCCACTCGGAGGTGGTGGCCGCGGAGGCGGAGGTGGCGCCGATCAGCGGGACCGCGACAGCGGCACCGGTGATGCCGGCGAGCGTGGCGTAACGGACGGCCTTGGACGGGCGGCGGTGCTTGGCCCTGCCGGACTTGCTGGAAAACAGCATGCGAGATCTCCTCACCGACGCCTACGAGGTGAGCTGTCGGGTTCGGGCCAAGTGAGTTGCCCGGCCGTGTGACCCGGGAACGCCTTCACGTCCCCCTGCACACGACTGCACCCCGAGCCGGCCGTACTGACCGGCACTTACCTTTGGGTCCCCCGCTCCTGCCTTCGGCGCTTGACGCGACGACTACTCCCCCCGACCGACGGCAGGATTCGGCGTGACGGTCGACGGTGCCCGCGGTGCGAGCGGTTCAGACCGTAAACACAGACATCCCGGATGTTCAAAGGAGGAACATCCGGGATGATTCGCCCATCCCGTCCCGGGGAAACCCCTGTTTACGCAGGTCGGGACGGAGGCGGGGCGACGTGCCGGTCAGACCGCATCAGTTGGGGCGAAGAGACCCTTGTCTCACTTGCCCAGATACGGACATAGACCGTTTAACTACCCCTACTTCGCGGCCAGATCGAGACTCTGGCCCGGCAGGATCAGGTCGGCGTCGGAGCCCACGACCTCGCGGTTCGCCTTGTAGAGCGCGGACCAGCCGCCCTCCACCTTCTGCTCGTCGGCGATGGCCCACAGGTTGTCGCCGGCGCGGACGGTGTACGAGCCGTCGGCGGCGGTGTCGCCGTCGCGTGCCGAACCGTCACTCCGCGAGGCATGACGACCGCCGTCGCGCGCTTCGTCCGACGTGCCCGCTTCGGCCGTTCCATCCGATTCGCCCGATCCGTCCGAGGCGTCGGCCGACGTGCCCGCCTCGGGTGCCGCCTCGCCGCGGTGCTTGCCCTGGCCGCCGCCGGCCTCGGTAGCGGCGTCCGTGCTCGACTCCGTGCCCGGCCCCCCAGTGCCGGGCTCCTGGGCCTCCGAGGCGGAGTCACGGCCGAACTGACCGGACGCGGGCGTCGACTCGGGAGCGGCGGGCAGGACGGCCGTCTCGCTCGGCTCGGGCTCCGCGGGCGCCTTGGACTTCTGGGCGGCGTCGGAGGAGTCACCGGAGGGCTCGCCGTCCGGAGCCGTACCGGCGTCCGCCGTGAGCCCGGTGACCAGCGCGCAGGTCGGCCACGCGGTCGGCCCCTGCGCGTCGAGGATCTTCTCGGCGACGGCTATCTGCTGGCTGCGGCTGGCCTGGTCGGCGGTGGGCGCGTACGCCGTACCGCCGAAGTCGGACCAGGTCTCCTGGGAGATCTGGAGCCCGCCATAGAACCCGTTGCCGAGGTCGGCGCTCCACATGCCGCCGCTCTCGCACTCGGCGACGCGGTCCCAGGTGGTGGCGTCGGCCGCGCTGGCGCCGGTCGCGCCGAGCAGCGGAATGGCGATCGCCGAGCCTGTCACCCCTGCCGCGACGACGAGGGCGGGGGCTTGACGGGGCCGACGGTGCCGGCCGTTCCCGGAGCGCATGCGGTTGCCTTCCGTGAGACTGCTGAAACGTGAATCCCGAACACGTGACTGCTGAGACGGTCGTGAACGTAGCCGTACTCCAAGGTCTGTCACAAGTCGATGCAGCGGAGATCACGTGAAAGTCACAGTGTTGACGATCCGTCAGTCACGCACCGCTGTGAACTGCACCGGGAGCGTGCGCAGTCCACGCATGATGAGCCCCCCACGCCACCGCAAATCGGATGGATCGACCGCAAGTCGCAAGTCGGGCAAGCGGGTCAGAAGCGTACCGAGGGCGGCCTGCCCCTCCAGCCGGGCGAGCGGTGCGCCGAGGCAGTAGTGGATGCCGTGGCCGTATCCGAGGTGTTTGTTGTCACTCCGCGACAGGTCGAGCCGGTCCGGATCGTCGAACCGTTCCGGGTCGCGGTCGGCGGCGGCGAGTACGACGAGGACGGGGTCGCCCACCGCGACGTTCTGCCCGCCGAGTCGCACGGGCTCGGTGGCGTAGCGCCAGGTGGCGAGCTCCACCGGCCCGTCGTAGCGCAGCAGTTCCTCGATCCCGGTCGCGAGCAGCCCCGTCTCGCCCGCGTCGAGCGAACGCTGGAGCCGCTCACGCTGATCAGGGTTGCGGAGCAGGGCGTACACCCCGTTACCCACCAGATTCACGGTCGTCTCGAACCCCGCGAAGAGCAGGATGAACGCCATCGCGGCGGCCTCGTTCTCGGTGAGGTGCTCGCCGTCGTCGCTCGCCCGGATCAGACCGGAGATCAGGTCGTCGCCGGGGTCGTCCCTCTTACGGTGGATGAGCTCGGCGAGATAGCCCCGCATCTTCTTCACGGACCGCGCGACCCCGCCCCGCGGCCCGCCGCCGTGCCGGATCATCATCCCGGCCCAGTCGCGGAAGTCGTCCTGGTCCTCGCGCGGGACGCCGAGCAGATCGCAGATCGCGTAGATGGGCAGCGGGAAGGCGAAGTCGTGGATGAGGTCGGCCTCCCCCTTCGCGGCGAAGGCGTCGATCAGCCCGTCCGTCAACTCCTGCACGCGGGGAGCGAATTCGGCCACCCGGCGAGGCGTGAACGCCTGCGACACGAGCCTCCGCAGCCGGGTGTGGTCGGGCGGATCGATGTTCAGCAGATGCGTCATCAACTCCGCGCCCCGCTCCCCCGGGATCCCCGTCTTCCCCTTGGCGTGCGCCTGCTCGGCATGGTGCACGGGATTCTTCGACAGCCGCGGATCGGCGAGCGCCCGCTTGGCGTCCACGTACCGCGTCACGAGCCACGCGTCGACCCCACTCGGCAACCGGGTCCGGTGCACGGGCGCGTGCTCGCGCAGCCAGGCGTAGGCGGGGTAGGGGTCGGTGGCGAACTCCCAGGTGAAGAGTTCGGGGGCGGGGGGTGGCGGCGTGGCAGCGGGGTCGTGCATGGGCCTGACAGTAACCGGCCGCTCTCCATGCGCCTTCAGGGATCCCGGCGCCAAGGTCACCGACCACCCGAGTGATCACCGCACGCGCCGCTCGGCGCCGGGGGTCGGTGTCCGTGCCGGTGTTGGGGGTGGTGGTGGTGACGACGGTGTCGGGCTCGTCGCTCTCACGGACCTTGCTGGTGCCGTCGTCAACCACAGCGAGATAGACGCAACGGTTCGCCTCGCCGTTGATCGTGAACTTCTACCAGGGGAGGGCAGACACGTGCACTCCCTTTCTCAGGCGAATCGGCGGTGGTCTGGCCAACTCGTCATGCGGGGAAGGGTATTGAACGCCACTGAGACTTCACAAGGGCAGCGCCGTGACCGTTCAACGGTCGAAGTCCAGGCCGCGTGCCTCCGCCCAGGCCGCGCCGAAGAAGTACGACCGCACAGAGTGGTGGTACAGCGCGTCGTCGGCGTATTGCGCACAGACCATTCGCGCCGCCTCCGCCGCCCGTCCCGCGGGTACGGGAACCCCTGCGACCTCTACCAGCATTCCGCGACCCCCACAGCCGAGCGCCATTCCCGAACATGCACGGCCACAGCACTCGCGTGCGCGGTCCTCCTCGGCCGCCGCCCGCCGGCGCTCCGGACCTCCAGACGGAGCGCGTCTGCTACGGCGCTGGGGTGTCGGTACCTGCCTCGGCAAAGTGGTCGCGCTCGCCCGCCTTGACCGGTCCGCCGGAGGGGCGTGCGACGGGGAGACGAACCGGCCGAGCTGGCCGCTACCCGTCTGAACCGCGCCGCTCCGCCGCGCGGATCGTGTCGCGGTAGGTGCGGGCCGCCGCGCGGAGGGCGGATTCGGGGTCGATGCCCGCGGCGTCCGCGCGGGCGGCCAGGGCGAGGAGGTCGTAGCCGATGCCCTCGCCCTGGGGGAGCGGGACGTCCAAGGGTGCGGCGGCGACGCGGGAGGTGAGTTTGGCGGCCAGGGCGAGGGCCGGCTGGGCCAGGGGGACGCCGTCCGTGATCGAGTCGCGCTGTTTCTCCACCGCCTTGGTGCGCAGCCAGTGCGCGTGGACGTCGGCCGGGGTCTCGGCCGTCTCGTCGCCGAAGACGTGGGGGTGGCGGTGGATCAGCTTCTCGACGATCGTGGCCGCGACGTCGTCCACCGAGAACGGCTCGTCCTCCTCCTCCGCGATACGGGCGTGGAAGACCACCTGGAGCAGGACGTCGCCCAGTTCCTCGCGCAGTTCGTCGCGGTCGCCGCTCTCGATCGCCTCGACCAGTTCGTACGACTCCTCGATGGCGTACTTGGCGAGGCCCTCGTGCGTCTGGGTGGACGACCACGGGCATTCGGCGCGGATCCGGTCCATGACCTGGACGAGGTCCAGGAGGCGGGCGCCCGGGAGGTCGTAGGAGCCGGGGAGCAGTTCCAGGTCGGGCATCTGGACGCGGCCCGAGCCCGCGAGGCGGGAGAGGCCGTCGGTGAGGGCCTGGTCGCCCTCGCCGGAGGGCAGGACCACGACCGTACGGCCGCCGGCGCAGGCGTCGACCAGCTCCCGCGCGGTGGGCGCGGAGCGTTCGACGGTGACGCCGGCCTCGCGCAGATACGGCAGCTGGGGGTGCGCGGGGTCCGCGCACAGGACCTGGTCGGCCTCGCGCAGCGTCTGCCAGGCGGGCCAGGACAGCACGCCCGGCGCGACCCGGTGGCTGACGGTGAGCAGGACGATACGGCCGGGGGCGACGGCGGGTTCTTCGGTCACCCGGAGCAACCTACCCTCGGGCCCCGGCCTCGTCTCACGCGCCCGTCGGGGCCTGCTCCGGCGGGGCTTCCTTCGTGACCTGGGTGAGCCACGGCGTCTTCGCCTCGCCGAGCCTGACCTGCTTGGTGTCCCACGCGCCGTAGCGCGGGTTGACGTCGATGCCCAGGTCCTCGGACGTCTTGACCAGCACGGCGAGAACCTGCTGCTGGCCCTCCGGTGTGGCGGTGTTGGCGCCCAGCGACTGGGCCAGCTTCGACATCAGCACCTCGCGGCGGATCGCGGCGTCGATCTGGCCCGGGGTGAGCGCGCCCTGCTGGAGCAGCATCGCCGCCAGCTGGTCCTCGCCGCCGGACTGCTGGGCCGCCGCCTGGCGGGTGTTCTGGATGTCCTTGCGGGACGCCTTCACACCCGCGTCGTCCGCGGCCTTCCGCAGGATCTCGTCGAAGATCATGCTGTTGAGCTTGACCTGGCTGAGCTGGCCGGTGTTCTTGATGAGCTCGGCCGCCTGCGGAGACTCCTGCTGCGCGTCGCGCACGTCCCGGACCTGGGCCTGGAGCGAGGACACGTCGATGCGCTCGCCGCCGACGACGGCCGCCGCGCCGGGATGGGCGTCGTTGCCGCAGGCGGTGAGGAGCGGGGCCGCTGCGAGGAGCGCGGCGGAGAGGGTGAGCGCTGTGCGACGGCGGCGGTGCAAAGGGTGCCTCCTGGATCGTGACAACGACCGTGCGTTGATCGATGTTAGGCAGTGGCGGCGGATCCGATCCAGTCAGCCGGTCTTTTTTCGAAAACTTCGCCGACCGGTCGGCCGGGGTGTCGAAATCGCGGCGGTGGCTTCTACCAGTGTGTGAGAGCACCACTGGACAGTTACGAAGAGGAGCGAGCCATGAAGTACATGCTGCTGATGCAGTTCAGCGCCCGGACCGCGGATTTCCCGGAGATCTCGACGTGGACCCCCGAGGAGATCCGGGCGCACATCGCCTTCATGGGCGACACGAACACGATGCTCAAGGACGCGGGCGAATTCGTGGAGGCCCAGGGCCTCGCCGGGCCGGACACGGCGCGGATCGTACGGGCCGGGAGCGGCGGCGCGCCCGTCGTCACCGAGGGGCCGTTCCCCGAGACGAAGGAGTTCCTGGCCGGGTTCTGGGTCGTCGACTGCGAGACGTCCGAGCGGGCGGACGAGATCGCCGCGTACATCTCGGCGGCCCCCGGCCCCGGCGGCAAGCCGCTGAACATGGCGATCGAGGCCCGGCAGATCATGGCCGGCCCGCCCGACGAGCTCTGAGAGAGCGGGCGTTGAGCCGTACCACCTTCCACGACGAGGACCTGCTGCGCACACTCGCGCCGCAGGTCGTCGGCGTGCTCACGCGGCGCTTCGGGGACTTCGCCGCCGCCGAGGACGCCGTGCAGGAGGCGCTGCTGGCGGCGGCGACGCAGTGGCCGCGGGAGGGCGTGCCGGGTAATCCGCGCGGCTGGCTGATCCAGGTCGCGAGCCGCCGGATGACCGAGGGGGTGCGCGCGGAGGAGGCGCGGCGGCGGCGTGAGGACCTGGCGACGGGGCGGGAGCCCGCCGACCGGCGGGTGGCGCCGCCCGCCGACGCGGACGAACCGGCCGACCGGGACGACTCGTTGACCGTCCTGTTCCTGTGCTGCCATCCGGCGCTGTCGCCGGCCGCCGCCGTCGCGCTGACGCTGCGGTGCGTGGGCGGTCTCGGTACGGGGGAGATCGCCCGCGCCTTCATGGTGCCCGAGGCGACCATGGGCCAGCGGGTCAGCAGGGCGAAGCAGCGGATCAGGGCGTCCGGGGTGCCGTTCCGGATGCCGGGGCCGGACGACGCGGACCGGGAGCGCCGGCTCGGAGCCGTACTGCACGTGCTGTATCTGATCTTCAGCGAGGGGTACGCCACGAGCGCCGGGCCCGAACTCCAGCGGGTCGAGCTGTCCCACGAGGCGATCCGGCTGACCCGGGCCGTCCATGAACTGCTGCCGGACGACAGCGAGATCACCGGGCTGCTGGCGCTGATGCTGCTCACCCAGGCCCGCAGCGCGGCCCGGACGGGGCCGGGCGGCGAGCTGATCCCGCTGACCGAGCAGGACCGGGGGCGCTGGGACGGCGCGGCGGTCGCCGAGGGCGTCGCGCTGATCACGGCGGCGCTGCCGTACGGCCCGGTGGGCCCGTATCAGGTGCAGGCGGCGATCGCCGCCGTCCATGACGAGGCGGGGTCGGCCGACGAGACGGACTGGCCGCAGATCCTGGCGCTGTACGGGGTGCTCGACGCGCTCGTCGACAATCCGGTGGTCTCGTTGAACCGCGCGGTCGCGCTGGCGATGGTGCGGGGTCCGGCCGCCGGGCTCGCCGCCGTCGACGGGCTCGAAGCGGCGGGGCGGCTCGCCGGGCACCACCGGCTGTACGTGGTCAGGGCGCATCTGCTGGAGATGGCGGGCGACCGGGAGGCGGCGGCCGAGAACTACCGGGCCGCGGCCTCCCGTACGACGAGCACGCCCGAGTACCACTACTTGTCGATACGGGCCGCGCGGCTCGGGACGGGGGCGGCGTAGCCGGCGGGGTCCGGGGCGTCGGCGGGGTTCGCGTCGTCGCGGCGGTCCGGGTCGTCCGGGTCGTCCGGGTCGTCCGGGTCGTCCGGGTCGTCCGGGTCGTCCGGGCGCAGCATGATCGTGCGGGAGACCACGAATGTGATCGGGATCGCCGCGGCCGCCGCGATCAGCGGCGCGTACGTCCTGCTGAGGTGCAGCACGTCGACCAGCAGATAGACACCGCACGTGGTGATGGTGAAGTTCGCCGCGTTGGTGAGCGGGAAGAGCAGGAACTTCCGCCAGGTCGGCCGGGTCCGGTAGGTGAAGCGCGAGTTGAGGAAGAAGGAGCCGGTCATGCTGAGCACGAAGGCGACGACATGCGCCGCGACGTACGGGAGCCAGGTCAGCAGCACCAGATAACAGGCGTAGTACGAACCGGTGTTGACGACCCCGACGAGCGCGAATCGGATCAGCTGGCCCCGGACCGTCATGTGCCTACGAGCTCCTGGTCCGTCGTCGCCGTCGTCGCCGCGGTCGCCGCACGTGCCCGCCGGGGGCGGTCCGCGTCGGTCGCCGCCACCAGGTAGTGGGGGCGCCGCTTCACCTCGTAATAGATGCGGCCGACGTACTCGCCGACGACTCCCACCATCACCATCTGCACGCCCGACAGGGCTGTGACGGCCACCAGAAGTGTGACATAGCCGGGGGTGTCGACCCCGTTCACCATGGCGACGCCGACAATCCACGCCGCGTACACGGAGGCGAGCGTGAGCAGCAGCAGTCCGAGGTAGAGCGCGGCCCGCAGCGGCTTGTTGTTGAAGGAGAGCATGCCGTCGAGCCCGTAGTTGAGCAGCTTTCCGAAGCTCCATTTGGAACGGCCCTGCTCACGTACCGCGTTCTCGTACTCGAATGTCGTCGAGCGGAATCCGACCCAGGCGAAGATTCCCTTGGAGAAGCGGTTGTACTCGGCGAGGCCGAGCACCGCGTCGACCGCGCGGCGGGAGAGCAGCCGGAAATCCCCCACGCCGTCGACCAGTTCCACCTCGATCAGACGGTTGATCAGCCGGTAGTAGGCGCGGGCCGCCAGGGTGCGGGTGACGCGGTCGCCCTTGCGGGTGCGGCGGGCGATGACCTGCTCGTAGCCCTCCTCATGGAGGGAGAGCATGCGGCGGACCAACGCCGGTGGGTGCTGGAGGTCCGCGTCCATGATGACCACGGCCTCGCCCCTCGCGTACTGGAGGCCGGCGAGCATCGCGGCCTCCTTACCGAAGTTGCGGCTGAAGGAGACGTAACGGGTGCGGGAGTCGGCCGCGGCGATCTTCTCCAGCCGCTCCAGAGTGCCGTCCCGGCTACCGTCGTCCACATAGACCAGCTCGAATTCATGCCCGAGTTCCCCTTCGAGCAGCGCGAGTTCATCGGTCACATGGTCGTGGAAGCGGTCGACGATCTCCTCTTCGTTGAAGCACGGGACCACTATCGAGATCAGCACCGTAGAACCACATCCGACAGGAATGTCACCGTTGGAGTCCCCGCGTGAATTGCGGGCGGCCATCACATGAACTGAAGCACCAACAGCCCTTTTGTCGGGATGCACGCTGACATATTCGATCACTATGCCGACCCTGGAATCCGTGCGTGGCCGGGCAGCCGCGTTCGCCGCCCTCATCACCGTGACCGCCGTCTGCGCGGGTGACGCGGTGGCCCGGAGCTTCCCGTTCGGCTCCCGCACCCGGAGCGTCAACGACCTGGGCAATCAGTTCGTCCCTTTCCACGCCAAGCTGTGGGACCTGCTGCACGGGCGCGGGGACGGCGGGCTGCTGCTCAACTGGCAGTCCGGGTACGGCACCGCGTTCCTGCCCGACCTCGGCACGTATCTGACGAGCCCGTTCGCCCTGCTGGTCGGGCTCTTTCCACGGGACCGGATCGATCTCGCCGTGTATGTGATCACCGTGCTCAAGATGGCGGCGGCGGGCGCGGCGATGGCGTGGCTGTTGCCGGCGATGGCGAGGAGACGGCCGGGGTCGGGCGCGGCCCCCTGGTGGGTCGCCGGGGTGCTCGGGGCCACGTACGCGCTCTGCGGCTGGTCGGTCATCGAGGCGTCGTACAACCCGATGTGGCTCGACGGGCTCATCGCCTTCCCCCTGCTCTGCCTGGTCGGTGAGTGGGTACGGGCGGGGCGGCGGCCGGTCGTCGGCCCGCTCGTCGTCGCCCTCGCCTGGGTCGCCAACTTCTACACCGCGTACATGGCGACCCTCGGCGCGGTACTCGTGCTCTGCGTCCAACTCCTGCTCCATGAAGGGGTGATGCGCGAACGGCTGCGGGTCCTGGTGCGCGGCGCGTTCACCGTGCTGCTCGGGATCGGGCTCGCCGCGCCCGTGCTGCTGCCGGTCGTGATGGGGACGCGGCACGCCTATCCGGGCTGGACGACGGAGTTCAGGGCGGCCGGCTGGAGCGAGGTGTTCGCGCGGGCGCTGCCCGCGACGTACGACTTCTTCACGCCCGCCGTCTTCCTGGGCGGCGGCGCCCTGCTCCTCGCCGCCGTGCTGCCCTTCAACCGGGCCGTCCCCAGACGCGAGCGCGTCGCGTGGGCGGGGCTCGCGGGCGCGGTCGCGCTCTCCTCGCAGTGGGGGCCGACGCATCTGGTGTGGCACGCCTTCGCGACGCCCAACGGCAGCCCCTTCCGCCAGACGTTCGTGCTGTCCGGACTGCTGGTGATCGCGGCCTGGCAGTGCCTGGCGTACGGCTGGCCGGGCCGCCGTGCGCTGCTCGGCGGCAGTGGGGTGCTGGTCGCGGTCGGGCTCGTCGCCGCCACCGACGCGCTGACCGGGCGGCGCGCCCTCGCGCTGTTCGCGTGCGGGCTCGCGGCGGCCGTGGCGGCGCTGCTGGTGGTACGGCTCCCCCGGCGCCGTTACGCGGCGCTGGCCGCCCTGTTGCTCGTGGGCGGGCTCGCGGGGCAGGCGGCGGCGACCACCGCGTACGCCGACCGGGCGCGGCTGGATCGGCTCGACCACTACCCGGCCTGGGGCGCGGCGCACGAGAAGCGTGCCGACGCGCTGGCCGAGGTGGACGGGTGGCCGCGCTACCGCACCGACCCGGGGCGTACGCAGATCACCGCGAACGATCCGCTGCTGCTGGGCGGGCAGGGCTCCTCCTACTACAGCAGTCACACGCCCGAGGTGCTGACGCGCACGCTCGGCGCGCTGGGCGCCGGCTGGACGTCGAACGGGCGGGCGGTGCAGAGCCTGGACAACCCGGTCGTGGACGCCGTGTTCGCGGTGGGCGCGCGCCTCCGTACGGAGGAGGCCGGATCTTCGGCGGCGGGCGGGCGCGCGGGCGGATCGGCGGGCGGGCCCGCGTTGTCGCGCCCGGAGGTGAGCCGGGCCGACGTGCCTCCGCTGGTGACCGTACGGCCGCCGGAACGGACCCCACCGCGCTACGGGCCCTCGCCCTTCCGCAATCAGGAACTGCTGCTCGGCTCGCGCGTCTACGCCGCCCCCGTGGCGGGCGCCTGCCCGGCCGGCCGCGAGGTCTTCCTCTGGGCGCCCGACTACTACGGCACCGCCCGGCTCGGCGACGCCCCGCCGGTCATGCTGCGCGGCGACAGGCCCCGCTGGCGCGCGGCCGTGACATCGCTCGGGACGGCCGAACGCGTGGGTGAGCGGGTGACGTTCGACCGGAAGGCGCCCGGCGTGCGGACGGTGGCCTGCCTCGACCGGGCGCGCCTCGCCGCCGCCGTGGACCGGATGAAGAAGACCGGCGCCGTCTCCGTGCGGGTATCGGACCATGGCGTACGGGCCCAACTGCCGCCCGGGAGCGCGGGAACGGCCGTTCTCGCCGTACCCCGTATCGCCGGCTGGAGCTGCGCCGGGAAGCCCGCCGACTCGTCGCTGGGGCTGGTGGCCGTCCCGCTGGACCCGGACGGCACGACGACCTCGGTCGACTGCTCCTTCCGTCCGCCGGGGCTGCTTTCGGGCGGCGCCCTGGGGGCCGCGTCGCTGCTCGTGCTGCTGGGCGTCGGCGCGCTCTCCGTACGGAGGCGACGTCGCGAACAGCCGCGACGTGACAAACAGCCGCGACGTGACGAACAGCCCGGCCCGGCGGAACTACCTGCCCCGGGTGGTGCCCCGGAACTGCTGCCTGCGGTCGAGCCCACGCCGTAGTTCGACGGGCAGCGGGTGGTACGGGCCGTACGCGCGCTCCGCGTCGTACAGCAGGTACTGCAACTGCTGCTGCGCCGCCGAGTGGTCGCCCACCGCGAGCAGCAGATGCCCGATGCGGTGCCGGATGTCGAAGGCACGCGACTGGTCGGCGCCCGGCTGTCCGGCGCCTTCGTAGTAGGGCAGCACCGCGCGGTACTCCTCCAGCGCCGCGCCCGCCTCGCCGAGCTGTTCGAGGCACTGCGCGGCATCGAAGCGGAACTGGAGCGTCTGCGGGTCGCCGGGGCCGGCCTCGGCCGCGCGGTCGTCGGCGAGGCGGCGCAGCTCGGGCAGGGCGCGGCGGTACTGGCCGTCGTCCATCAGCGTCGTCGCGTACTGCTTGCGCAGGATGCGGACGACCGGTGAGCGCTCGCCGTGCTCGGCCGCCGCAGCCGGGAGGATTCCGCCGAGGATGTCCACGGCCTGCGTGATGCTGCCCTCGCCGAGGAGACGCTTGGCCTCGTCAACGGCGGCGGCGACGTCGGGCCGCCGGGCGGGGACGTTCTCCGGCTTCGGCGCCAGGGGCGCGGGCGGCGGGGCGGCGGCGCGGTCGGGCCAGGGCGCGTGCGGGCGCAGGAACGGGCGGCTCGGGTCCAGCGGTGTGCCGGCCTGGCCGGAGTGGGGCGCGCCGACCACACCGCGCGTGGGAAGCAGCGGGGCGAGTGCCTCGTACACCTCCTGCGCTCCGGCGGGCCTGTGCTGCGGGTCCTTGGCGAGCAGGCGCAGGACGAGCGCCTCCAGCGTCTCGGGGATCTCCGGGCGGATCCGGCGGACCGGGACGGGCGGCTCGTACAGATGCCGGTGCAGGACACCGAGGGCGGTCGTCCCCGGGAACGGGACGCTGCCGCTGAGGAGTTCGTGCAGGACCACGCCGAGTGCGTAGAGGTCGGTGTACGGGCCGACGGCGCCGCCCATCACCTGCTCGGGGGCCATGTAGGCGGGGCTGCCGATGACCGATCCGGTGTGGGTGAGGCGGGTGGTGTCGGTGTCGATGACGGAGGCGACGCCGAGGTCGAGCACGAGGACGGTGCCGTCGGGCTTGACCATCACGTTCCGCGGCTTGAGGTCGCGGTGCACGATGGGCACCGCGTGTACGGCGGCGAGGACGCCGCACAGCTGGGCGGCGACCGAGGCCGCCCACTGCCACGGATAGGGCGCGTGTCCGATGAAGTGGGCGGCGAGGTCGGTGCCTTCGACGTACTGCATGACCAGGTACAGCTCGTCGCCGTCGCTGCCCGCGTCGTGCACGGTGACCAGGCCGGGGTGGTTGACCTGGGCGGTGACCCGGCATTCGCGGATGAACCGGCGGCGCATGTCCTCGGCGCCGGCGTCGGCGGCCATCTTGTCGGGGCGCAGCAGTTTCACGGCGACGCGGCGGCCGAGGCGCTGGTCGTACGCCGTCCAGACCTGGCCCATGCCGCCCTGGCCGATGAGGCCGGCCATCTCGTAACGGCCCGCGACGACGCGGGCGTTCACCGCTTGTCGCCCTCGCCGCTGTTGCCGCCGTCGCGGCTGTTCCCGCCGCTCCCGCCGTTCCCGCTCCCGCTGTCGCGGCCGTCGCGGCGGAGGAGATCGCTCAGCTCGTCCAGCTCGGCGCGCACCTGGTCGATCCGGGGCGGCGGCGTGGGGTGGTTGGGCTGCGCCCGGACGGGGGCCGCGGGGCCGGGCTGCTGGTACGGCTGCGGCTGCTGCTGGCCGGCCATGGGCCGGGTGGGACCGCCGTAGCCGTAACCGGAGTTGGCGGGCGGCTGGTACTGCCCCGTCACGGGCGGCGGGTAGTAGCCCCCGTACGGCCCCGCGTGGCCCCGGTAGTGCTTGAAGTCCGCGTACAGGTAGTAGGCGATGGCGGCGGCACCGGTCGACAGCATGCCGATCATGCCGATGTTGCCCTCACGGCTGCCGAAGTCGTCGGTGTCGTCCTGGGCGAGATAGAAGATCCACAGGACGCTGAGGGCCACGTTCCCGACGAACAGCCACCAGTTCAGGACGGACCGGGTCACGATCGCCACCCGCAGCGTCGCCGCCCAGGAGAGGAAACCGCAGGTCAGCAACGGCATCGCCACGAAGATCACGCGCAGGAAGGCGAGCATCCCCGGCGTGGGTGTGCCGTTCGGCGGAGGATGCGCTATTCCGGGGCCGTGCATGCTGCTCCTGACAGGCCAGGGGGACGTCTGCGAAAGCGTATCGAGGGTATACAGCGGCACCGCCCGCCGAACCCTGCCGTACGGATTCCCCCGGCCCCCGGACCTGTCCCCAACGCTCGGATCCGGTGACGCACCCACGCATTGGGTTCGACGTAGACACCGTAGCCGCGTGTGGCCTCGCAGTGCACGGCCATGAGGGCACCGGGTACCCGGGGCGAGCGGTTCGGCGAAGCCGCGGCTCACGCGTGCGCGCCGTTGTCAGCCGCCGCACTGGACGGTCATCACGCGCTTGTCGGCGGCGGTCACCGGGAGTTCGTACTCCGCCGCGACCTGCGCGAACCGCACCACGTACGCGCAGCGCACCGACTTGTTCGGCGGCAGCCAGGAGGCGGGGCCCGAGTCTCTCTTGCCGCTGTTGGTGGGGCCGTCGACGGGCAGCAGGTTCAGGGGGTCGTTCGCCAGCCGCTCACGCTTGTCCTCGTTCCAGCGGGCCGCGCCCATCTGCCAGCTGTAGGAGAGCGGCACCATGTGGTCTATCTGGACGGCCGTCGCCCGCTTCTTCTTCCAGGCGATGTCCTTGCCGGTGTACGGGTCGTGCAGCGTCATCGAGACGATCACGCAGTTGGAGCCCGACCGGAACTCGACCTCCTGGCCGTCGCGTTTCAGCAGGTCGTTTCGGGTGTCGCAGCCGTTGCGGGCGAACGGGACGCCGTCGGCCGAGTCCATCCACGCGTAGCCGAACTTGTCCCGGTCGTACCCGGTCCTGGGCCCGCGCCCCTTCACCTCCAGCGACCCGATCAGCTTGCGCGCCGCCGCCAGGTCCGCGTCCCCGGTGAGGGGCGCGAGACCTGGCGCGGTGCCGTCGGTGTTCTTGAGCGGGCTGGTCGCCCGCCCGTCCGGGGCGCTGCCGTCGGCCTCGCCGGACCCGGCGGGATCGAGGTCGTCGCACCCCGTGAGCAGCGTGGCGGCGAGGGCGACGACGAGCAGCGGAAGTACCGGACGGGCGGTACGCGGGGAGTTGAGTCTGAGAGCGGTCACGACCCCAGGATCGTCGCCAGGAACTCCCCCGTCCACGACAGGAGCTCGCGGCCGACCACCGGCTTGCCGCCGATCTTGCCCGACGTCGGGCGCGGGACCATGATCTGGTGGGCCGTCGGCTTGATCACCGTGCGGGGGTGCAGGCGCTTGAGGCGCAGCTCCTGCGACTCCCTCAACTCCACCGGCGCGAAGCGGATGTTGGGGCCCTGGAGGACGATCTCGCCGACCCCGCAGGCGCGTGCCAGCATGCGCAGGCCCGCCACCAGCAGCAGGTTCTCCACCGGTTCGGGGAGCTTGCCGTAACGGTCCGTCAATTCCTCCCGTACGGCGGTGATGTCGGCCTCCGAGTTGGCGGAGGCGATCGCGCGGTACGCCTGGAGGCGCAGCCGCTCGCCGGGCGCGTAGTCGTGCGGGATGTGCGCGTCGACCGGGAGTTCGATCTTGACCTCCAGCGGCGGCTCCTCCTGCACCGTGCCGTCGACGGCCGCGCGGTAGTCCGCGACCGCCTCGCCGACCATGCGTACGTACAGGTCGAAGCCGACGCCCGCGATGTGCCCGGACTGTTCGCCGCCGAGCAGGTTGCCCGCGCCGCGGATCTCCAGGTCCTTCATCGCCACGTACATGCCGGCGCCCATCTCGGTGTGCTGGGCGATCGTCGCGAGACGTTCGTGCGCCGTCTCGGTGAGCGGCTTCTCCGGCGGGTAGAGGAAGTACGCGTAGCCGCGTTCCCGGCCGCGCCCCACCCGGCCGCGCAGCTGGTGGAGTTGGGAGAGGCCGAAGTTGTCGCCGCGTTCGACCACCAGCGTGTTGGCGTTGGCGATGTCGATGCCGGACTCCACGATCGTCGTGGAGACGAGGACGTCGAACTTCTTCTCCCAGAAGTCCACCACGACCTGTTCCAGGGCCTGTTCGGACATCTGGCCGTGCGCGGTCGCGATGCGCGCCTCGGGCACGATCTGACGCAGCCGCGAGGTGGCGCGGTCGATCGACTCGACGCGGTTGTGGATGTAGAAGACCTGGCCCTCGCGCAGCAGTTCACGGCGGATCGCCGCGCCGATCTGCTTCTCCTCGTACGGGCCGACGAAGGTCAGCACCGGGTGCCGCTCCTCCGGCGGGGTGGTGATGGTCGACATCTCGCGGATGCCGGTCACCGCCATCTCCAGGGTGCGCGGGATCGGCGTCGCGGACATCGTCAGCACGTCGACGTTGGCGCGCAGCTTCTTCAGCTGCTCCTTGTGCTCGACGCCGAAGCGCTGCTCCTCGTCCACGATGACCAGGCCGAGATCCTTGAACTTCGTCTCGGAGGAGAACAGGCGGTGCGTGCCGATGACGATGTCGACCGACCCCTCCCGCAGCCCTTCGAGGGTCGCCTTCGCCTCGCTGTCGCTCTGGAAGCGGGACAGGGCCTTCACGACGACGGGGAACTGCGCGTACCGCTCGGAGAAGGTCCCGAAGTGCTGCTGCACGAGCAGCGTCGTCGGTACGAGGACGGCCACCTGCTTGCCGTCCTGGACGGCCTTGAAGGCGGCGCGCACGGCGATCTCCGTCTTGCCGTAGCCGACGTCGCCGCAGACCAGGCGGTCCATCGGGACCGTCTTCTCCATGTCCTCCTTGACCTCGGCGATGGTGGAGAGCTGGTCGGGCGTCTCCACGTACGGGAACGCGTCCTCCAGCTCCCGCTGCCAGGGTGTGTCCGCGCCGAAGGCGTGGCCGGGGGCCGCCATCCGTGCCGAGTAGAGCTTGATGAGGTCGGCGGCGATCTCCTTGACGGCCTTCTTGGCGCGCTGTTTGGTCTTCGTCCAGTCGGCGCCGCCGAGGCGGTGCAGGGTGGGGGCCTCGCCGCCGACGTACTTGGTGACCTGTTCGAGCTGGTCGGTGGGGATGTAGAGGCGGTCACCGGGCTGGCCGCGCTTGGCGGGGGCGTACTCGACGAGCAGATACTCGCGCGTCGCGCCCTGGACGGTGCGCTGCACCATCTCGACGTACCGGCCGACGCCGTGCTGCTCGTGGACGATGTAGTCGCCCACCTCCAGGGTGAGCGGGTCGATCGTCTTGCGGCGCTTGGTCGGCATCCGTACGCCGTCCTTGCCCGCCGCCTTCTGGCCGGACAGGTCGGTCTCGGTGAGGACGGCGAGCCCCAGTGCCCGGTCCACGAAGCCGTAGTCGATCGAGCCGCACGCGACGTGCACGACGGACGGGGTGATCTCGCCCAGGCCCTTGCCGCCGTGCGCCTCGGGGGTGTCGAGGCGGGCGGGGATGCCCTCGCCGCCCAGTACCTCGACGGTACGGGCGGCGGTGCCGTGGCCCTCGGTGACGTAGACGGTGCGCCAGCCGTCGGCGAGCCAGCCCTTGGTGTCGGCGAGGGCGCGGGCGGTGTCGCCGCGGTATGTCTCGGGGGCGCGCATACCCAGCTTGAGGGTGTCCTGCGACAGCTCCTCGTCGGCGGCGAACGGCGCCACCGACCACCACATCATCCCCAGCTCACGGGCCCGGTCGCGGACGTCCGCGATGCCCCACAGGGAGGCCGCGCCGACGTCGATGGGGGCCTCGCCGCCGCCGGCTCCGGCCGCCCAGGACGCCTGGAGGAACTCCTGGCTGGTGGCGACCAGGTCGGAGGCCCGGGTGCGGACCCGCTCGGGGTCGCAGACCAGCGCCATCGAGCCGGCGGGCAGTACGTCGAGCAGCAGCTCCATGTCGTCGACGAGGACCGGGGCCAGGGCCTCCATGCCCTCCACCGCGATGCCCTCGGCGATCTTGCCGAGCATGTCGGCCAGCTCGGGGTGCACCTCGGCGAGGGCGGCGGCCCGCTCCCGTACCTGCGGTGTGAGCAGCAGTTCACGGCAGGGCGGCGCCCACAGTCCGTGCTCGGCGACTTCGAGTGAGCGCTGGTCGGCGACCTTGAAGTAGCGGATCTCCTCGATGTCGTCGCCCCAGAACTCCACGCGGAGCGGGTGCTCCTCGGTGGGCGGGAAGACGTCCAGGATGCCGCCGCGTACGGCGAACTCGCCGCGTTTCTCGACCAGTTCGACACGGGAGTACGCCGCGGCGGCCAGCGCCTGCGTCACCTCGTTCAGGTCCGCCGTCCCGCCGCCGCGCAGCGAGACCGGCTCCAGGTCGCCGAGGCCCTTGACCTGCGGCTGGAGTACGGAGCGGATGGGCGCGACGACGACACTGACCGGCCCGGCGCCGGGGTCGTCGGCGCTGGGGTGCGCGAGCCGGCGCAGCACGGCGAGCCGGCGGCCGACGGTGTCGCTGCGGGGCGACAGGCGCTCGTGCGGCAGCGTCTCCCAGGACGGGAACTCCGCGACGGAGTCGGCGGGCAGCAGGGACCGCAGCGCGGCGGCGAGGTCCTCGGCCTCCCGGCCGGTCGCGGTGACGGCGAGGACGGTACGGCGCGCGTCCCGCGCGAGGGCCGCGACCGCGAAGGGGCGGGCGGCGGGCGGGCCGACCAGATCGACATACATTCGATGCCCGTCGGCGGCGGCGCCGACCGCTTCGGCGAGCGCCGGGTCTCGTACAACGGCGTCGAGCAGACCGTGCAGGCTCATGAAGGGGCTTCCGTCCGAATACAGGTGACGCGGGTGTGGGGTGGGCAACGCAAAGGGCCCGACACGTCGAACGGGCCGGGGGTCTCCAGGTTACGCCCGCCGGAGTGGGCCCCGCCTCCGCAGGGCCGCCGGAGCGCCCGCGGGGCCGTTGTGTAGGCGGCGACGACCGTGGGGAGACTGCCCGGAGACCGCTCACGGGGAGGGGGCGCGAGCCCGCCGAGCCGCTTCGCAACCCGGCGCGCCGGGCGGACAGCGGTCAGTTACGACACGCACGGTTCACCCATATCCAGGCCACAGTTCCTCGCAAGATCAGTTACAGAGTCATGGCATTGCCTTTACTCTCTCCAGGGGCCCCTCCGAGCGGCGCCGCGAGTCCGGCGAATCGCACCAACGGCACCGACGACCCACCCCGTCCTCGGCGTGAACTGATCAAGTAGCGGAGGCCAAGTCTTGGGCGACAACGAGATGTCCGTCTTCGGCGTCTCTCCGACCGAGGAAGAGATCTACCGGCACTTTCTCCGCAATCCGGATACGTCGGCTGACGACATCCACCTGCTGGTGCACACCGCGCAGGACGACGCCAAGCACAGCCTGGACCGGCTGCGGAAGCTGGGCCTGCTCCACCCCGACAGCAGCCACGACCGCGTCTCCCCCGCCGACCCCGGCGTGGCCATCGGCCGGCTGACCGACTCGCGGCTCAACGCGCTCCACGAGGAGCTGCGCCGGGTCATGCAGGCCCGCGATCTCGTCGACGGTCTGCGCGCCGAGCAGGGCTCGCGGCTGCCCCCGGTGCAGGGCATCGAGCAGTTGGAGGGCCTGACCGAGATACGGAACCGGATCGACGACCTCGCGTTCTTCGCGCGCGACGAGATCCTGTCCGTGGAGCCGTACACGAAGCTCTCGGCCGAGAACATCGAACGGTCCCGCCCGCTGGACCTGCGATGTCTGCGGCGCGGGGTGCGCATCCGCAATGTGGTGCTCGCCGCCGCGCTGGACGATCTGCCGACCCGTGACTATCTGCGCGAGCTGGTCAAGCGCGGGGCACAGATCCGGGTCGCGGAGAACATCACGGAGCGGATCCTGGTCTACGACGGCCGTACGGCCCTGGTGCCGGTGGACCCGCAGAACACCGCGCGCGGGGCGCTGCTGGCCCACAAGAGCGGGCTCGTCACCAACATCATCGCCCTGTTCGAGAAGATCTGGACGGAGGCGGACGATCTGCGCACCGTCACCAAGGAGAGCGCCGACGCGGTGGACGGGCTCAGCGAGATCGAGCAGCAGGTGCTGATCTCGATGTGCACGGTGGGCAAGGACGAGGCGGGCGCCCGGGACCTGGGGATCTCGGTCCGTACGTACCGAAGACATGTGGCCGACCTGCTTCAGGCGCTCGGCGCCGCGAGCCGCGCGCAGGGTGCGCTGCTGGCCCGCGAACGGGGCTGGATCTGACGGACGGTCGGGGAGAACGGGCGGGTCAGCGCTGCTCCGTCCAGCCCCTCAGCGCCGCGTCCGCCAGGACCGCCCGGACCGCGTGGCGGATGTCGGTGTCGGTCGTCGCGACGTCCCGCGCGATCCACAGCCGCACCAGGTCACCGGTGACCTCCGCGACCTCCGGGACACCTCTCAAGTGCTTTGCCAGCAGCCCCAGGAGACGGATGACCGTCGTCTCGGCGGACGGGGCCGCGCTGTCCTCGCGGACCGTCACCACCTCCACGTATCCGGGGGCGTTCCCGATGTCCGCGCATCCGTGCCACTGGGCCGTCATCATCAACCTGTCTCCTTGAACAGCTGCCCGGCGGCCGTCGCCATGGCCGCGATACCCGCCGGCAGAGCGGTCCGTACGTCGGGGGCGAACTCCGCCGAGTGGTTGGGCGGCACCGGCCGGCCGGCCGAGCGGGCGGCGCGCCACTGACGCGGGGACACCGTACCGACCATCCAGTATGCCGTTCGCACACCGTCGACGGCGAAGCGCGGGAAGTCCTCGGTGGCCATCGAGCCCGGCCAGTCGGCCACCCGGTGCGGGCCGAACGCCCGCTCGTGGGCGGCTCGTACGGTCGCCGTGACCGCCGGGTCGGGCAGCAGCGCGGGGGAGCGGGAGACGACCGTGACGTCGGGGTCCCTGGGGCAGCCGGAGGCCGCGCACTCGGCTCGTACGATCCGCTCCGCCGCCGCCACGGCCCGTTCCAGGGCCTGGTCGGTCGCCGCGCGGACGGTGATGCTCAGCTCGGCGTCGTCCGGGATGACGTTGCCGAGCCGGCCCGCGCGCAGGGAGCCGACGGTCAGGACGACCTGGTCGGACGGCGCCGTCTCGCGGGAGACGACGGTCTGGAGGCGCATGACGGTCGCCGCGGCGGTGACGACGGGGTCGACGGTGAGCTGCGGGGTGCCGGCGTGCCCGCCGTAACCGTGGATCACGACGTCCAGCGCGGCGCTCGCCGCCATCATCGGGCCCCGGCCGTGCGCGAGTGACCCGGCGGGCAGGGGCGCGGCATGCTGGGCGAGGACGACGTCGGGGGTGCCGAACCGCTCGTAGAGGCCGTCGGCGAGCAGCGCGCCCGCCCCCTCCAGGGTCTCCTCGGCGGGCTGGCCGACGACGAGGACGGTGCCGCTCCAGCTGTCCGCCGACCGCGCGAGCAGGGCGAACGCGCCTGCGGCGGAGGCGAGATGGAGGTCGTGGCCGCAGGCGTGCATGGTGCCGGGGACGGTGCTCGCGTACGCCAGGCCGGTGCGTTCGCCGATGGGCAGGGCGTCGAGTTCGGCGCGCAGCATGAGGGTGGGGCCCGTGCCGTTGCGCAGGACGCCGACGACACCGTGGCCGCCGAGGCCACGGGTGACGGTGGCCCCGTCGCCCGCGAGGTGGTCGGCGAAACGCTCGGCGGTCCGGGCCTCGGCGCCGGACAGCTCCGGGTGGGCGTGCAGTTCGAGATAGAGCCCGAGGGCGTCCCGCAGGGTCTCGCGCGGTACGGCGGCGGGGCCGAGGGCCGCGGGATCCGGTCGGGGCGCCGCTTCCGGTTCGGGCGCGGCTTCAGGTCCGGCTCGGAGTGATTCCCCGTTCAGCGCGTCGATCATGCGCCACGCACCTCCTTGCTTGAGCATTCCTTGAGGATCGAGCGTGCGGCAGGGCACGCGCACCTGACACACGTTCCGCTGACACCACGTGTCAGCGGGGTGACAGCGAAAGCCGGGCCGAACTGACAGCGGGCACCGGTGGAATGGGGACATCGCAAGGGAGCGCCGCCGGACAAGCCGGTGAAGCCCCGGTGACCGAAGGAGATCCCCATGGCCCCGAAGACTGGTCTCGCCACCCTCGCCGACGAGATCCTGGAGCTCGAGTCGGAGACCTTCGAGATCTCGGACTACTCGGACGCGTCCGAGGTCGTTCTCGCCGGTTCCACGTCGTGCTCCTCGACGTCCACCTGCTCCAGCACCACCAGCACCACCTCCTGCTCCGCCTGATCCGGCGTCGCAGACAGCACATGACCGCCGGCCTCTCCCCCGTGGGTATCACCCGCCAGGGGAGGGGCCGTCGGCCGTCGTGCCCGTGGTGTCACGGGAACGGCCCGTGGTGTTACGGGAACGGATGCGGGACCGCCTTGATCGCGGACTCGGGCAGATCGTCCGGGCGCCGCCCGGCCACCCGCAGCGCCGTCCGCAGCCGGGGCATCAGCAGGGCCCGCTGCCGCGTCCAGCCGAAGTCCAGCGGCAGCAGTCCGGGCACGAGCGTGCTCACGGTGTGCAGCCCCATCCGCCGCTGCTCCGGCGTCGTCTGGTCGACGGCGATCACGTCGTATCCCGCGCCCGCCAACTCGTCGCGCAGCAGCCGCAGATCGTCCAGCAGATCACCGGTGCGCGGCCTGAGCGGGGCCCAGTCGGCGTACGTCTCGTCGAGCGAGCGTACGGCCGTCGGCTCCAGGTACTCCCGCGCGTGGCGCGCCATCTCCGGCAGGCCGTACAGCTGCGCGTGGTCCTTGAGGTGCAGGACCTTGCGGTAGTCGGCCGCCATCTCCTTCAGCTCCCCCTCGCGTTCGGCGACCTGGTAGGGCAGATGGGGGATGTAGGTGAGGACTTCGGAGAGCGCGGCGTCGACCGTGCCCTCCGGGTCGAAGCCCGCGGCGGCGCTGAAGGAGAGCGTGCCGAGACCGCCGTCGCGGCGCACCGCGAGGGCCGTGACGACGGGGACGGCGAGGTCCATCCGGGTGTCGAAGGCGTGCACGTCGTAGCCGTGCAGGGCGGCCCGGTCGAGCATCGTGCGGATCGCGCCGCCCGTGCACGAGCCGAGGTCGATCTCGGTGAGGCGGGCGCGGCCGTACCAGGCGAGCAGGAACGCGTCGCGTTCGATCAGCTCCAGCAGTCCGAAGAGGATCGCCTCCTCCAGACTCCCGCCGGTGGCACAGCCGTTGGAGCACTCGAAGACGAAGTTGTCGGCGTCGACGCCCGCGCTGTAGTGCGCCAGGCGCGCGGGAATCAGGATCGGGCGCTCGTCGCGCAGCGAGTGGCCCCACACCCAGGGGATCGGCCGGTCGGGGTCGAACGGGCTGACCAGAGGGTCCTTCTCGTACGTGGCGTCCGCGTAGAAGCCGCGGTCCGCCGGGTTCAGCGCGTCGGGGCTGAGATTGTTGTACGAGTCGACGACCGGGGAGGTGCCACGGCGGCGGTGGGTGCCCGCGTACCGCTCAAGTCCCTCCAGATAGGCCAGGGTCCGGCTGGTGGAGTAGCTGTTGGCCTGGCCGCTCCAGGTGACGTCGTTGAGTCCGGCGTAGCCGCGGACGAAGTTGGTGCCGGCGACGGGGGCGGTCGTGGTGGACGTCGGGTTGATCCAGGTGTCCGAACCGAGCGTGCCGCAGACGGGGTTGGCGAGCGCCGCGGTCGGCAGCGGGTACGCGCCGAGCGGGCGCAGCCGGTAACCGTCGGGGTCCGGCTTGGGCCTGGCCGTCAGGTGCATGCGCGCGGCGTCGGCGGTGTCGGGGCGCGGGGGGACGCAGGACGGGCAGAGCGGTTCGGGCAGCAGCGGGAAGGTCGCGGCGGCGAGGGTGCCGAGGTCGATCCGGGTGACCTGGGGCAGCTCGCGGTCGGGCGCGCCGGTGGCGGGTGGCGTCGACTCCCCGGTGTGGACGGCGAGATGGGCCGCCCAGACGGCGTCCACCGCGTAGTCGGTGAGCAGCGGCCAGTCGGCGGCGCCGCGCGGTTCGTGGCCCAGCTCCAGCGCCTCGCGCTCGGAGCGGCTGCGCAGCCGCTGCCAGCGCATGGCGAGGCACTGTCCGCAGGCGGCACTGTCCGTGCCGGCGGCGCCCCAGGGGCCGACGAGGGCGGCGCGCGAGGTGAGCTGGACGTTGGCGCGCGGGCGCAGGGCGGCGTACGGGTCGGGGCGCCCGAAGCCGAGGACGTCGGCGGCGCCGAGCGGCACCACGAGCGGGGCGGGCACCCGCGCCGTGCGGGCGGCGGCGGCCTCGTACCGTACGGTCAGGGCCTGTTGCAGACGGGCACGGCCACGCTCCAGGGGTGCGCCGTCGGCGAGGACCACAGCCGCCCCCGCCTCCGTACCGGTGGCGGCCGTCGGCCCGGTGGCTGTCGTCATGACTGGTCGCTCCAGCGGAAGGTCTTCAGCGCGACCGCGCCGAAGACGACGGCGAAGGCGGTGATGCCGCCGCAGGCCACCAGGATGTCGCCGCCGCCCCCGTCACCAGTGATGGCGGCGGAGATGCCGTCGTTGAAGTAGCGCAGCGGCAGGACCAGCGACACGTTCTGCATCCAGCCGGGCATGGCGTCGAGCGGGAAGAACGACCCGGACAGGAACGCCATCGGCACCATCAGGCAGTTGGCGACGGCGGCGACCGCCTCCGGGGTCCTGGCGAACGAGCCGACGATCACACCGACCGCGAGGAACGCGGTGATACCGAGGAACAGCACCGGCAGCGCCAGCGGCCAGCTCGCGGCCGGTTCGAGGCCGAAGAACGGCAGCATCGCGACGAGCACGAACATCGCGGCCTGCACGGTGCCGATGCCGAGCGCCAGGACGTAGCGCGAGCCGAGGATCGTGGGCAGCGGGGTCGGCGTCATCCGGATCAGCCGCAGGAGGTCGTCGCGGCGCCACTGCATGATGACGAAGCCGACGCCGAAGACGGCGGCGTTGGCGACACCCCACGACAGGACGCCCGGGGCGATGTAGTTGATGTAGGGGCGTCCGCTCTCCTCGACGGTCATGCCGTGGAAGATCAGACCGAAGACGATCAGGAAGAGGAGGGGGAAGGCGAACGTGAAGAAGAGGGTGGTCTTGTCGCGCGTGTACGCCTTGAAACCGGCCTGGCTCAGTGCGGAATAGGCGCTCATGGCGCGCGGTCGCGTCGTGGTTGTGGGCGTCGTGGTGCTCATCGTCGGTGCTCCGTCTCTCGGTGCTCGGTCGCGCGTCGTGTGTCGTGCTCGGCTACGCCTGCGGCTGGGGCTGAGAAGGCGACGGCGACGGCGACGGCGGCTGCGGCTGCGGGCTGCCGGTCAGTTCGAGGTACACGTCCTCCAGGCTGGCGGTCCGTGTCTGTACGCCGTGCAGTCCGGCGAGCGCGTCGACGGCCGACAGCACCGGCCCCGCGTCCTCGGTCTCCAGCACGACCGAGTCGCCGTCCACGGAGGCCCGCAGGACGCCGGGGATGGCCTGCGCGTCGGCGAGCGGGAGCCGGTCCGCGGGGACCAGCAGCCGGGTGAGCGCGCTGCTGGCGGCGACGAGCCTGCCGGGCGAGTCCAGCGCGACGATCTTGCCGTCGATGAGGATCGCGACGCGGTCGCAGAGCGCTTCGGCCTCGTCCAGGTGGTGCGTGGTGTAGACGATGGTCCGCCCGGCGCCCTTGAGCGCGCGCAGCACGTCCCACAGCGCGCGGCGGGCCTGCGGGTCGAGCGCGGCCGTCGGCTCGTCCAGGAAGATCAGTTCGGGGTCGTGGACGAGCGCGGACGCGATGGCCAGGCGCTGGCGCTGACCACCGGAGAGGTCGTCGACCCGGACGTCGCCCTGCTCGGTGAGGCCGACGGCGGCGAGAGAGCGCTCCGCCGCCTCCCCGTCGGCCCGGTAGAGCGCGGCCACCGTCGAGAGGTGCTCGCGCGCCGTGAGCCGTACGAAGAAGGCCGACGCCTGGGTCTGGACGCCGAGCCTGGGCAGCAGTTCGGGGTCGCGCGGCCAGGGGTGCCGGCCGAGGACGGTGACCGAGCCGGAGTCGGGTCGGCGCAGGCCCTCCATGATCTCGACCAGGGTCGTCTTGCCCGCGCCGTTGGGGCCGAGCAGACCGAAGAACTCGCCGCGCGGGACGGTCAGCGAGATGCCGTCCACCGCGCTCTTCTCCCCGTACCGCTTGTGGATCGTGTCGAGGACGACGGCGGGGCTGTCGGTCCGGTCGTCGGTCGGGTCGTCGGTGGAGGCGGGGGTGGGGGTCATGCGGGTCTCCCTGAAGCGGACGGCGTGCGGGGTGGGGCGGCTCACGTGGCCAGGAGGTGGACGAGCAGCGCGACGACGGCCGCGACGATCCCGGCGAGGACGAGGAGCGAGCCGAGCGTGTAGGTGAGGTAGGCGGTACGGGCCCGGCGCGGGTACGCCTTCGCCGCCGGATCGCGCCGCACGGCGAGGCGCACGTACTCCCGGCTGGACGCGGCGAGTCCGGTCGCGCCGCACAGCTGCGCGACGATCTTGTACCCGTCGAGCGGCGGGAGGGGTACGAGCATGGCCAGCGCCTGCACACTGCCCAGGAGCAGCAGCCCGGCCAGCGCCTCGCCGGTGGCGTCGTCCACCGGGAGGAACAGCCAGGCCGCGCAGAACGGCAGCAGGACGGCCAGATTCATCACGGCGCCCGCGGCGGCTGTCGCGACGCGGTCCCGACGGGTCCGCAGATAGAGGTAGTTGTCGACCGTGCAGTACATGATCACGACGGGCAGGCGCCAGCGCAGTCCGATCTCGGCGACCTGCCCGCCGTAGCGTCTCGCCACCACCCCGTGGGCCAGCTCGTGAAGCGCCGTGCTGAACCAGAGCAGCGCGGCGGCGCCGGCGAGCAGGACCGGGTTGGCGAAGAGGGCCACCGCGCCGTCGACGAGTTCGCCGAGGCGCGCCGCGGCCACGACCTCCATGGCGGTGATCAGCAGGAGCAGCGGGACCATGAAGGGCGCGGCGAGCAGGAAGCCGACGGCGCGGTGGAGCCGTTCGGCCGTCGCGTCGGCGTCGGCGACCAGCGGGAGGGTGCCGCGCAGCAGGGTGCGCGCGGGCTTCGGCGTCACCTCGGCGGGCGGGGCGGTGGGCCCGTCCGCGAGCAGCCCCCGGCTGCCGAGCATGGTCAGCAGCTGCTGCCAGTTGGCGTCGCCGAGGCGCTTGCCGTACTCCGCCGCGTACTGCGCGCCCAGCTCGTCCAGACCGCGTGTGCCGTCCATGCGCGCCATCAGGAAATGTTCCTTGACCCCGACCTCGTACGACTTGCCGCTCCGCGGGTTCTTGACGAGGTGCACGATCCGGGGGCCGAGCAACAGCGCGTCGCTGACCAGCACCTCGGGGCGCAGACACGGCCGGTACCGGTCGGTCGGGACCTGGTCCGTGGGGGCGGTCACGGCGTGGTCACCGCCGCCGCCTCCGCCGGCGCCGGGGCAACGGACTCCCGCAGGGTCCGGCCCAGTACGTGCGACAGATACGCCTCGTCGCGGATGGTGACATGCAGCCGGTTGTTCGTCATATGCATGTACGGGGAGAGCAGCAGCGGCAGCGCGACCGCCGGGTCCGTCACCCGCTCGTCCCGCTCGCCGTCCCAGGACCGGAAGACCAGGTCGCCGTCGAGGGTCAGCTTCCGTGCCCGCTCGTTCAGTTCGGCGCAGTGCTCCGCCCAGCCCGCGAGGAAGCCGGGCAGCCTGCCGGGCTCACCGGCGCCGACGGCGGCCCTGATCCGGGCGAAATGGCTGGTGAGGCCGGGGGCCATCGCCGCGTAGTTCTTGTCGTACTCGACGGTGCCGATGAAGCCGGTGCCCGGGAACGCCGTGTGCCAGAACTCGTAGTAGCTCTCCAGGTAGTCGGTCAGCTCCTGGTCGCCCGGCAGGAACGTCCCCGACATGGCCATCATCAGCTGCGCGGACGTGCCGAGCAGGACCGTCCGCAGATGCAGGTTCTTGGTGCGCAGCGCCTCGATGACGAGATCGCTGGAGTGCCTGAAGTGCCACTCGGCCAGCTCGATCCCGGCGGGGCCGCCGTACTTGCCGTACTCGGGCTCGTACGGTTCGGCGCTGCGCGAGTTGTTGGGGCGCAGATTCATCCGGCCCTGGTCGTCCATGTAGTGGCCGCGCTCGCTGCCGGGGAACTCGATCTCGAACAGCGTGTTGTAGAAGTCGTTGAGGAAGCCGGAGTCGACCTCGTACAGCGCGGGGCGCTCGGCCAGGAAGGCGTCGACGGCCCGCTCGGTGCGGGCGCGCACGGTGGAGGCCACCGCCTCGTCGGCGGGCTTGAGGCGCAGCCGGATGTGGGGGCCTTCGAGCCAGTAGTTCATGAAGAAGTAGTTGTCGATGAGTCCTTCCGCCGTCAGCTCGGCGACCAGCGGACGCACGCACTGGAGCAGGAAGGGCCTGGGGTTGGCGGCGTAGAAGACGTGCGTGGCCTGCCAGTCGCCGGGGACGGCGACGGGTCCGGGGGTGGTCATGAGGCGTCCCTTCGTACGGAGTCGGCGGATACGAGTTCCGCGGGAGTGGTCGGGGCCGGGCCTGCCAGGGTTTCCACGGCCAGCTCGGCGACATGGCGGCCCCGCTCGGACACGGCGTGCAGCCCGTCCTCGTCCGGCAGCATCTCGCGGAACACGACCCGCGCCCCGTCCGTCTTGAGCAGCGCCTCGAACGCGGTGAGCGAGAGCGGGCTGTCGAAGTCCAGATACTGCGGCTTGGCGCCCGTCGCGCCGCGCGCCCCGCTGTCCGACACGGTCACGAAGACCCGGTCGGGCAGCCCGGTCGCGCGCCGGAAGCGGTGCCAGCCGAGGAACCACTCGTCGTCGCCGACGCCCGGCGCGAGCAGCGGCAGTTCGGCGGCGGGCGCGCTCCAACTGCGCCTGCTCAGTACGACGCTGCCGTGCCGCACGCGCGGCCTGCGGGTGACGCCGCCGACCGCCTCGCCCTCCGGCACCCCGCCCCACACGTTGAGCGGGGACATCGAGGTGGGTGACAGGAGCAGCAGGGTGCGGGGCAGTTCGGGCAGGGCGAGCGGTACGAGATAGCCGAGGTAGACGGGGATGACCTCGCGGCCGAGCCGTGTCGAGCGCAGCACCAGGCGGTCGGCGCCGTTGTCGTCGATGGCATGCTCGATGAACAGGTCGTCGAGGTCGATGCGGCAGTCCTCGGGCAGCGTGCCGCTCTCGCCGGGGCAGACGATCTCGTACTCGGTGAGCCGCCCGTGCAGATTGAGATTGCTGGTGACGGGCCCGCCGGTGACCTCGGCGAACACCGCTCCCGGCGGCTGTACCCGGGCCGCGCCCGCCAGCAGGGCGGTGTCGAGTCCTTCGAAGCACTGGGTGAAGCGGCTGAAGGGGAAGGACAGACCGCCGTACGAGCGGTTGAGGACGACCAGTGGGTCATGCCGGCGGTCGGCGAGCTGGATGTGGTGGCTCATCGGCGCGAACTTCGGTGCCGCCGGGGCGAGTTCGGTGGCGATGTCGGTGAGGAGGCCGGTGTCGAGGTCGATCTCGTCGCGGTCGCCCTCCGTGGACCAGAGCGCGCGCATCCGCTCGATGAACATCTGCCGCGCCGTGTCGATCGCCTTGAGCTGCGGCAGTCCGAGCCAGTTCACCTCGGGCACGTACTGCCCGTCGGCGTCGAAGGGCGTACGGCTCGCGGTGAACGTCATGTACTGGTCGAAGAAGTCCTCGTGGAAGTCGTGCACCAGCTTGAGCAGATCGTCGCAGCGCCCGCCCTGCCCGTATCTGGCCAGGAAGTAGCCCTTGAACGTGACGCGTTGGGGGAGCGTCAGATCGAAGGCGGGCAGCACGCTCTCCACCCGGCCGAGCGGCGCGGCCGTCAGCGCGCGCCAGGCACCGAGGTCCATCGTCGTCCCGCGTCCGGCCGCCGCGTCCTCGTACAGCAGGGTCTGCGGCACCCGGGCCTTCTCGGCGCCGAGTTCCGACTGGATGTCCTGGAGGGTGGTCCGGAGCGCGGCGAGCACCTCGCGGCGCTCGGCGGGCTCCGCCCCGGCGAACCGGTCGGTCAGCGCGATCGCCCCGTCCAGGCGCCCGGCCAGCTCCATGGCCCACGGTCGGCCCAGCTCACGCAGGGATCGCTGGAAGGCGCGCAGCGGGTCGGTGTCGTGAACAGCCGTACGCAGTGCGGGTACTTGGACCATGCCCAGGTCCAGCAGGGCGGCGAGATACTGCTCCGCCTCCTCCGCGTCCGCCTGCGCGTCGTCGGCCAGCCACGCCGCCAACTCGCCGTACCGCAGGACCGGGTGCTCCTCGAAGAAGTCGAGCAGCCGCTCCAGCGTGCCGCTGCGGCGCAGGAAGAACAGCCGGTCCTTCACCGCGTCGAAGGTCACGGCCGTGTCGTCGTCGCCGGTGGTGATCCAGCGGCGTACGTATCGCACCCGGTCGTCGTCCCTGCCCCAGCCGGAGGCGGGGGCGACGGGCAGATCCGCGCGGCGTACGGGGTCGGCGATCACGCACTCGGCGAGGCGGCCGAGCGCCACGACGTTGACCCGCGCGTGACCGGTCCACTTCTCGCCGACCCATACCTCGAAGCCGTCCCCGGCCTGTTCGTCCTCGAACTCACCGAGCGCGACCCCGGTGAACGTCGAGAACGGGCTGGTCTTGCAGACGGTGCGGTAGAGGTACGACAGCAGCGACCGCTCGATCTTCCTGCGCCGCTTGTCGGGCCTGGCGTCGTGACTGCCGTCCGCACCCTGCCGGACGAAGCCGTCGATCTGCGCGTCGAGCGTCGGCGAGGCCAGCAGCAGCCCCTTGCGCAGCCGCTCCTCCCCCGCGATCCCACGGAGCGCGGCACGGGCGTCGGCGCTCTCGCCGGCGAGCAACCCGACTCCCCCGGCGCGCAGTTCGGCCAGCTCCCGCCGGTCGAGCAGCCAGCGGGACAGCGCCTCGCCCGTCGCCGCGTCGCGCCCGGCGACCAGCGCGAGGGCGGCGCCGGGCCGTCCGGGCAGCCGGTTGTTGAAGACCTCGCGGCGCAGCTTCAGCAGCGCGCGCCGGTCGGCGGCCTCACCGGGCTCGGCGTCCGCGCCGTCGCCGGTGCGGCCGACGAGGTCGTGCAGCAGATCGCCGACGCGCTCCCCCGCCGCCCGCAGCCGCTCCTCCTCGGCGAGCACGGTCTCCGCCCAGCGGCGGCTCGCCGGGCAGCGCAGAGCGCGCACGGTCTCGATCGGCAGCCCGGCGACGCGCAGCATGAACGCGCGTCTCGGATCCTGGTCGTGCGAGTGGTACGCCTGGTCAGGCATCCCTGTTCCCCTTGGAATAGTTCATCGGCTCAGGCGATCTCGTACCGGAAGTCGGCGGGGGCGGGGCGCTCGTTGCCGACCATCATGATCAGGAGCGGCGCCTCGCCGGTGGCGTCGAGCGCCAACTCCTCGATGTACGACACGTTGTCGAAGCCCAGGGCGACGCCGCAGCCCAGTTCCAGCGCGCTGCACGCGGTGTAGACGGACTGGGCGACGGCGCCGATGGTCGCGTTGACCAGGCGGTAGCCGCGGTCACCGACGGCGTCGAGGACGGCGGAGGTACGGACGGTGGGCACCAGGACGGCGCCCGCCTGCTCCAGGTTGTAGTTGGAGAGGAAGTAGTTGCGCTGAAGGAATTCGCCGGGGCTGCCCGCCTTGACCAGCCGCAGCTCCCGGGCGTCGGGGTCGTACTCGTAGGCGCCCGGTGCCAGGCCGTCGACGTGGTTGACGAAGGCGTACAGCTTCGCGAGCCGCACGCCGTCCTCGGCGCCGGTACCGGTGTCGCCGCCGAGACGTGAGCCCGCGCTGGACGCGGCGAGGCAGGCCGCCAGTTGCTCGCCGGTGACCGGGCGGCTCGCGTCGAAGCGGCCGAAGCTGCTGCGGCGGCGGCGCAGCACGGTCCGTACGTCACCGGGCATCGGCCGTGCGGCGGGCAGCGGCGCGAGCGGCCGGCCCGGGTCGGCCGGGGGCGCGGCGGCCGGGGCGAGCACGCCGGGGGCGGGCCGCTCGGCGGCGTGCGCGGAGGTCGCCGCCTGCATCTTCAGCAGCGCGTCGAAGGTGAAGACCTCGCGCGAGCGCTCGACATCACGGCGCCGTACGGAGACGTCCGCGGGGGTCGCTCCCGTGGTCGCGGCGGCCGAACCGCCGGACTTTCCGGTCCACTTGAGCGGGATGACGGCGAACACGCCCTCCTCCTCGCCCTGTACGCCGAGCAGCTTCTGGAGGCGCGCCTCGTCGAACCACATCGCCGGTTCGACGGACAGCCCGCGCGCCCCCGCCCACATGCGCCACGTCTGCACGGCGGCGCCGAGGTCCATGCTCACGGCGTGGAAGGAGAAGCTGTTGTACTTGAAGGAGTTCTGCCAGTACTTGATGCCCAGGACCAGGTACTGGTCGGTGTCCGCGCCGGGCCCGCCCAGCGACTCGCGCACCTCGCCGGACACGTCTCCGGTGAGCAGGCGCTGCATGGTGTGGTGGCGGGTCGAGTAGTAGTGCACGCCCGGTGTGACGGGGCCGCTCGGCCCGGAGACCCAGTAGACGCTCACGGGGTAGAGACCGCCGCCGGAGGCGGAGCCGCGCGACCAATTGGCGAGCGGGTAGAACGGCAGGGCGCTCAGGTCGGTGTTGGCCTGGACGCCGAGCCGGCGGCCGGTGAGGCCGTACGAGTCGAGGAGCATCCCGGAGAGCGACGTCAGGTCGAACTCCCCCGCGCCCGGTGCGCCGTTGTCGAAGCCGAAGGCGCGGTCCAGGCTCGCGCCCGCCGGGTAGTCGGCGACGGGCAGCGGGAGGCTGTCGACCCCCGGGTAGTACTTCGCCTTGCGCGGCCCGTCGGACCAGTTCGGCACGAAGTCGGCCGGTGGCATCGGGACCCGGCCCCGCTGCATGATCGCGGCGGCGTAGTCATGGGCGTACCCCATGGGTGGTGCTCCTCTCAGGGGAACGGGTGCGGCGCGAGGTTCAGATCGGCGTCGGTCAGGTCGTGTTCGCGCAGGCCCGCCTCGCGCAGGGCGGTGCGCAGCCGGGGCATGCCGAGGGCGCGCTGCCGGGTCCAGCCGAAGTCGATGGGCAGCAGGCCGGGGACGATCACCGAGACCGTCGTCAGGCCCAGATCACGCTGCTCGGGCATGGTCTGGTCGACGACGACCACGTCGAATCCCTTGTCGGTCACGGCGGTGACGCACCGCGTGAGGTCGTCGCGCAGGTCGTCGGAGACGGGCGGCAGGGATCCGTCGCCGTACGCCTCCGTGAGTGAGCGCTTGCGCGGCCGGGGCGCGCCCGGTTCGCCGATCAGGAAGTGGGCGTTGTTCCCCATCTCCGGGATGCCGTAGGCGAGCGGATGGTCGTGCAGCGCGGCGACCTTGTCGTAGTCGGTGGCCATGGCGCGCAGCCGTACCTCGTCCCGCGCGGTGCGGCCCTGGAGGTTCACGGCGTCCGTGGCGATCTCGCAGAGCGCCCCGGACAGCGCGGACTCCGGGTCGAGACCGGCGCCCGCGCCGAAGCACATCCGGCCGGGGCCGCCGTCGGGCCGTACGGCGACACCGGTGATGACCGGGATGGGGAAGCTGATCCGGGTGTCGAAGAACCGGGCCTCGTACCCGTACATCTCCAGGCGGTCGACCATCTGCCGGGTGGCGGGGCGGGTGCTGGTGCGCGGGTCGAGTTCGGGGAGGGCGGCCTTGCCGTACCAGGTGAGGAGGAAGGCGTCGCGTTCCACGACCTCCATGAGGCCGAAGTACACGGCCTCCTCCATACAGCCGCCGGACGCGCAGCCGTTGGAGCTCTCCTGCACGAACCGGTTCTCCAGGCCCGGCGCGTGATAGTACGTCAGCACTTCGGGTACGAGGACGGGCCGGCTGTCGCGGAGCGAGTAGCCCCAGACCCAGGGGAGTTCACGGTCGGGGTGGAAGGGCGTGACGCGCGGGTTGGCGCGGTGGAACTCCTCGGAGTACAGGCCGACTTCGCGCGGGTCCAGGGTGTGCTCCCCGGCCGCCCGCAGCCCGTTGAGCGAGCCGAGAACGCCTGCCGTCTTGGCGCGCGAGCGCATCCCGGCGTACCGCTCCAGTCCCTCCAGCACACCGATGCGCACGCTCTGCGCGAACGTGTCGGCGTGGCCGCCCCAGAACGTCTCGCGCAGATAGTCGCCGGAGCGCATCGAGAAGCACCCGATGGTCGCCGAGGTGGACGCGGAGGAGATGTCCTGCACGACGGAGGGTCCCAGGGACCCGCAGACGGGGTTGGCGTACGGCTCCACGGGCAGTTCGTACGCGCTGATGTCCCGGAGCCGGAAGCTGCCCGGCTTGTGCTTGGGCGCGGGGTTCAGGGTGAGGACCGCCGCCTCGGGAGTGTCCTCCTCGCCGCGTCCGCAGCGGGGGCACTCGGGGTCCGGTACGAGCGGGTAGTGCCGTACCTGAAGGGTCTCCAGATCCACGAGGTGGACCGCCGGGAAGGAGCCGGTCGACGGCCCCTGCCCGGCGAGGCGGGCCGCGACGATCCCGGCGAGGGCGTCGGCGGTGAACGGGGTGATGTACGGCGACTCCCCGGCGGCCCTGGTGCCGGAGCCCAGTTCGAGGGCCTCGCGCAGCGCGACGGAGCGCACGCCCTGCCAACGGCGGGCGAGACAGCGGGCGCAGGGGCGGTGGGTGGCCGCACGGTCGGTGTTGTCGGGGTTGGCGGCACCGTCGGCGTTGGCGGTGCTGTCGGTGTTGGCGGCGGGGAACGGTCCGACGACGGCGTGGCGGCCGTAGAACCGTACGGGCACGCCGTCCCGCCGCGCCTCGTCACCCTCGCCCTCCTGCGCGAAGGCGTCGCGGACGCCGAGCGGCGCGACGTCCAGCGCGGGGGCGGGGACGGCCGCCGCGTCGAAGCTGCGGCGCATCAGCGTGGCGAGGTCGCGGGCGGACCGCTCCCAGGGCTCAGCCTGCATCGGGCGCACCCTCCACGCCGGTGGTGAGCAGGACGCGTGCCGTGCTGATGCCGCCGGCGGGCAGGTCGGCCGGGGTGGTGGCGACGTACAGCACGTCCCGCCCGGCCGCGCCCAGCCGGTCGAGGACCGCGTCGAACGTGGTGGCGGTCGCGTCGGCGGCGACCGGTTCGGCAGTCAGCAGGACGGTGGCGGCGGCGAGTTCACCCATCAGCGGGTCGCCGGTGTCGACGGTGGAGTCCGGGTCCTCGGTGTCGAGCTGCACCTGGCCGATGAGGTCGCGCAGCGCGGCGCACGCGGCGGCGGTCCGGGAGAGCCCGGCGGCGACGGCCCAGCGGCCCCGCCCTTCGGATCCGGCTCCCGGTCCGACGCCGTCCACTCCGCCCGTCTCACGGGCCAGGACGACATGGGCGCCGGAGTGGTCCTGCTCGCCGAGGTCGACGAGTTCGGCCCGTATCCCCACGTTCGGGACGGACTTGAGCAGGAACACCAGCTCCGGGTCGGCGTCCGGCTCCCCGGCCGCCGGGGAGGTGACGAGCGCGCCGGGCGCCTCGCCGCGTACCGCCCGCAGCAGCGCGCCGTGGGCGAGCGCCGACAGCAGACCGCGGCCCGCCGCCTCCTGCGGGCTGGGACCCGCGCCCGCGCCGGCGGTGGTCGCCTGGTGCAGGCGCTCGGCGTTGTACGGGCCGAACGGCCGTACGGCGGCGGCCGGTACCCGTACGGGCTCCTTGGTGAGCAGCGAGGTCGCGGTGAGCCAGGCGCCGACCGTCTCGACGCCCGCGCCGGTGCCACTGCCCGTGGTCAGGCTGTCGGGGGCGAGCGCGGCGGCCCCGGGCGGGCCGGTCTCGGGGGTCACGGGCACGACGTGCTCGACGTACGTCTCGGCCGCCGCGTACAGCGCGCGCAGCCGGGCACCCGCCAGGTGGTGCACGTCGAATGCGGCGATCCGCCTGCGCGGTCCGTGGCCGACGGCCAGTTCGACCCGGCTGATCTTGAGCGGGGTCTGGGTGAGGCTCTCGTCCTCGTACCGGCTGAAGATGCCGGTGAAGGGGCGCACCAGCGCCGTACTGATCCGGTTGAGCCCTTCGACCAGGGCCTCCGCCTCACCCGCGCCCTCCACGGTCGGGGTGACGGGGAGGGTCGGCCCGCCGGGGAGGGTGGGGCGTTCGGCCGCGGTGGCGGGCGCGCACAGCGCGCAGCGTGGGTGGGGCTGGACGGGCTCGGCCATGACGTCGAGCGATTCGAGGTCCTGGACGAGGACCTGTCCGTCGGTCTCGGCGGGCAGCACGCCGGTGGTGAGGCGGAAGATCTCGTAACCGAGGAGGTTGCCGGACATCGCGGCGACGGGGCCGGTCAGCGGGGAGCGTCCCGCGGCACGGGCGGTGGCTCCGCCCGCGACCTCGCTCCAGATGTCGGCGGCGGTCCCGGCGTCGGTGTTGCCACCGAGGCGCAGCACCGCGCAGGACCAGCAGCCGGTCGAACCCGCCTTGCTGAGCGGCCCGGTGACCGACCTGCGGCCGAACGTCCAGGCGGGGATGAGGGTGGTGCCCTCCGGCACACCCGCCGAGAGCAGGGCGTGGGTGCGGGCGGAGGCGTCGGCGCCGGTCACGACGACGATGTCGTAGCCGTCCAGTGCGGTCCAGTCGGGGTCGGCGGCCAGGCTGTCGACGGTCACCGGGCAGTCCTGGGCGGCCAGTTCGGCGATCTCGGCCAGCAGGGTCCGGTCGCTGTCCGCGTCGCCCTCGACGGCGAGGCGGGCTCCGCCGTTGCGGACGAGGCTGAGCGCGCACCAGCGGGCGACGGGCCCGGTGCCGAGGATCGCGACGCGGGTGGTGCGGTAGCGGCGGAAGCGGGCGAGGGCGCCGTCCGCGTAGTGGTCGGCGTACGCGATCTGGGCGGCGAATCGGGTGGTGACCGCGTCGGTCAGGACGTCGGGGAGGTCGTCGGGGACGGGGGCGGCGGAGGTCTCGGGGGTTCCGGAGGTGGCGGTCCCGGAGGTGGCGGTCCCGGAGGTGGCGGTCTCGTCCTCGGGGATGTCACGGGCGAAGCCGCGCTCGTACAGCGTCTTGACCAGCTCGGCGGCCATGGCCTGCTGAGCGGGGCCGAAACCCTGGCAGATGTCGGCGAGCCGGTGGTGGCCGGCGAGGTGCGGCACCATCAGCGAGGCGAAGCGGTAGGCGGTGCGGCCGGTGAGGTGGAAGCCTCCGTCGGCGTTGTGGAAGAGGACCCCGCCGGGCGTCTCGGTGAAGAGCACGTCCCGGCGGACTCGGGGCCTGGTGCCGGCCAGGGCGTCGAAGGCGGACACGGCGGTCTCGGCGGCCGCGGCCGTCACTTCAACCGCCGCTCCCTGAACCACCGGAGGCGCGACGGCCGTCGGAGTCGCTGTCGCTTCTGCAGCCATGGGGATTCACACCTTCTGTATCGGTCGGGATCGATACGGCGCGGTTCTGCGCGCGTACACACGGAGCAGTTCATGCACCCGGTACGGGCCGGGCGGCCCTTCTTCCAGCAGTCCGGCGTCGGCGAGCCGGTCCAGTACGTCGTCCGCCTCGACGGGGGACATCCCGAGTACGCGCACGCTGTCCTCGGCCGTGAAGTGGTCGGGGATCTGCGCGGCGACCTTCAGGAAGGCGTCGGCGAGCCGGGGGTCGAGCCGGTCGAGCGCCCCGCCGAGCACGCGGTGCACCGACAACTCGGGCGAGTCGGCGAGCGAGAGCCGCGCCAGCGGGTCCTCCGCCAGCCAGCTCACGGAGTCCGCCAGCCGCAGCGCCGGCCGGGTGAGCAGCCGGGCCGACATGATGCGCAGGGCGAGCGGATGGTGACCGCACGCCTCGGCGAGCCGGCGGGCCGCCTCCGGCTCCGCCCCGACGCGTTCGGCACCGAGTACGGCGAGCAGCAGCGCGTACGACTCCTCCTCGGCGAAGGTGCCGAGCCGCAGCACCCAGCCGCCGTGGGTGGCGACGAGACCCGCGAGGCCGCGCCGGCTGGTGACGATCGCCGCGCCGTCGGCGCCGGCCGGCAGCAGCGGCCTGACCTGGTCGGCGTCGACCACGTCGTCCAGCACGAGCAGTGCGCGTTCACCGCGTACCTGCTCGCGCAGGGCGGCGGCCACCTCGGCCGCCGCGTCGCCGGGGCTGCGGGGCGCACCGTCCGGGCCGACCATCCGCACCATGAACAGCCCCGCGGGGAAGGCGTCCTTGACCTGGTGGGCGAGGTGCCGGGCCAGCGCGGACTTCCCGATACCGGGGGCCCCGGACACCAGGAGGGTGACCGGGTCGTGGCCGGGCGCGGTCAGCCGCTCCAGCAGCGCGGCGGTCTCGGCGGCGCGCCCGGTGAAGGAGTGCACGGCCGCGACCGGCCCCACCATCGCCGTCGGCGGCGCGGCCCGGTTCGTGGCGACGGCGGAGGCGACGGGGTGCTGCCGCTCGCCGCCGCCGGGGAGGTACGCGGGACCGGCGGGGTGCCGGTCGTCGGCGGGCCCCAGGTTCTCGCCGCGCAGGATGGCCATCTCCAGCCGGCGCAGCGCGGGCGAGGGGTCCACGCCCAACTCGTCGTGCAAATAGTCCTTGACCAGCCGGTACTCGGCGAGCGCCTCGGTCTGTCGGCCCGTGCGGTACAGCGCCTCGATGAGCTGTTCACGGAACCGCTCGTGTCCGGGGTGGGCCCGGCTGGCGCTCCACAGCTCCACCAGCGCCTCGCCGCAACGGCCGAGCCGCAGCTTGAGGTCGCAGGCGCGCTCCAGGATCCGCAGCCGCTCCTCGACGAGCCGGGGTACTTCGTCGCGGTGCAGCACGTCGGAGCGGACATTGGCCAGGACGGAGCCCTCCCACAGCGACAACGCCCCTTTGAGCACGTGCAGTTCACTCTCCGGGTCGGCGCTCTCCGCGGCACGCCGTACCTCGTCCCGGAAACCGATCAGGTCGAGATGCCGGGGCCCGGCCGTGATCCGGTAGCCACCGGGCACGGCCTCGATGGGGGTCTCGGTCACCCCGTGCTTGGTGAACAGCCGGCGCAGCCGCAGCACACACGTCTGGAGCGCGGCCCGGGAGGTGGCGGGCTGTTCCTCGCCCCACATGGTCCGCTGCAAGTAGTCGGCGGAGACGACTGAGTTCGCATGCAGGAGCAGTGAGGCGAGGAGAATGGTGGGTTTGGACGGCTGGAGGACGACGGTGTCGGAGCCGTCCGTGATGCTGAGCGGCCCGAGGAGCTGAAACCGCACCGGCTACGCCTCAGTCCCAGCCGTTGACAAGCTTGCTCATGCTCACGCCGTCACCGGCGGACGGCGCGGAGGCGGAGGCGGTCCCCGCGGACAGGGTCAGTGCGGCCGTACAGACACCAAGGGCGAGGGCGGTACGTGCGGTACGCGCGGTGCGCGAACGGGCCGTGATCTTCTTGGAGTTGCAGTGCGGTACACCGAGCACAATTCCCCCTGTTGAATCGTTCCGTCGGACCGGATCGCTTCCGGTGGGACGACGATGACAGCGGGTGTCTCGAAATGGGGGGCCGAGACTTGTCAGCTTGCTGCATCTACGCGCGCAGCTTGTTGTCAGCACCTCCCTGACCAGGGAGAACGAAATCGGCCCCGATGAGCGTGAAGGACGCCCACCGGAGCCGAAAACCTACGTTGGCCAACTACCGGCCATCACTCGCCGGACGGGAACTAGTCCGTGGCGATGGCGTTCAGGACGTTCATCCGCCCGGCCCGGAACGCCGGGACGAGCGCGGCGAACAGTCCCACGAAGGCCGAGGCCACGAACACCCCGATGATGGTCGGCCACGGGATCTCCAGGACCCCCAGGCCCTCCAGGGCGAGGAGTTGCTGTGCCGCCGTGCCCCAGCCCATGCCCAGACCGAGGCCCAGCAGTGCTCCGAAGAGGGCGATGACCACCGACTCCAGGCGGATCATGCGGCGCAGTTGACGGCGCGACAGACCGATGGCCCGCAGCAGTCCGATCTCCCTCGTCCGCTCGACGACCGACAGCGCGAGGGTGTTCACCACTCCCAGCACCGCGACGATGATCGCCAGTCCGAGCAGGCCGTAGACGATGTTGAGCAGCTGGCCGATCTGGTCCTTCAGATCCTGCTTGAAGTCCGTCTGGTCCTGGACCTTGTACTGCGGGTACGCGGCGAGCGCGTCCTTCAGCGCCGCGTACGCCTCCTTCTCCTTGCCGTCGTCGGCCGCCGCGAACATGAGGATGTTCTTCGGCACCTTCTCCGCCGGCAGATACCGCTCGGCGGTCTCGATGGAGGTGTACTTGGCGCCCTTGTCCACCGACACGTCGTCGGAGGTGATCGCCGCGACCTTGAGCCTGGCGCTCTCACCACCCTTGAAGGCGACGGTCAGTTCGTCCCCGACCTTGACGCCGTGCTCCTCGGCGAAGGTGTCGCCGACGGACATCGAGTCCTTGCCGTACGCGGCGGACAGCTCACCGGCGACGGTCTCGCGGCGCAGATCCCGCGCGTAGGTCGGGTCGGCCGCCGCCAGGTCCTCGCTGACGGTCTTCCCGTCGGGCGTGGTCAGCTTGGTCTCGACCATCTTGTACTCGGTGACATGCGCGATACCGGGTGCCTTCTCCAGCGCCTTCTGGGCCTGCGGCACGATCGGCTGACCGGTGTCCGACTGGATGATGAAGTCCGCGCCGACCGTCTTGTCCAGCTCGTCCGTCGCCGAGGCGACCATCGACGAACCGACCACCGACAGGCACGCCACCAGGGCCAGGCCGATCATCAGGGCCGCGCCCGTGGCTCCCGTACGCCGCGGGTTGCGCAGCGCGTTGCGCTCGGCCATCCGGCCGACGGGACCGAAGGCCCGCAGCACGACCGCGCTCAGGATCCTGACGAAGAAACCGGCGAGCAGCGGGCCGATGACGACGAAGCCGATGAGGGTCAACACGACGCCCAGGCCGAGGAAGAGGGAGCCCTCGCCCGCCTTCTCGGCCCCGGTGGAGACGAGGAGCGCGGCGACGCCACCGGCGGTGAGGAGCAGGCCGATCGCGCCCCGGATCCGTCCGGCGCGGCCGTCGGCCGGCGTACCGGCGTCACGCAGCGCCGCCATCGGCGAGATCTTCCCGGCCCTGCGGGCCGGTATGTACGCGGCGAGGACGGTGACGATCACCCCGAGCGCCAGTCCGATCGCGGGGGTCGTCCACTTCACGGTGAGGTCCTGGGTGGACAGCTCCATGCCCATGGACGACATCAGTTCCATCAGGCCGACGGCCAGTCCGACGCCCGCGGCGACGCCGGCGACGGAGCCGACGATGCCGAGCAGGACGGCCTCCAGCAGCACGGAGCGGTTGACCTGCTTACGGCTGGACCCGATGGCCCGCATCAGGCCGATCTCCCGGGTCCGCTGGGCGACCAGCATGGAGAAGGTGTTGACGATCAGGAAGATGCCGACGAGGAAGGCGATCCCGGCGAAGCCGAGCATCGCGTACTTCATCACGTCCAGGAACGAGCCGACGCTGTCCCTGTTCGAGTCCGCCATCTCCTTCTGCGTCTGGAGCTTGTACGTGCCCCCGAGCGACCCCGCGAGGTCCGCCTTCAGCCGGGCGTCGCTCACCCCCTGGTCGGCCACGACGTTGATCTGCGTGAACACACCGGTCTCACCGAGGAGTCCGCGCTGGGCGGTCGCGGTGTCGAAGTAGACGATGGCGGCGCCCGGGTTGGTCACCTTGAAGGTGGCGATACCGGCGATCTTCGCCTTGAGGTCTCCGGTGACCACGATGGTGCGCAGTTCGTCGCCGAGCTTCAGGTCGTGCTTGTCCGCGGTGTCGGCGTCGACCATGACCTCGGTGGGACCGCGCGGGGCGTGGCCGGAGGTGATCTCCATCGACTTGAGGTCGTTGTCGGTCCAGTTGCCCGCGATCGTCGGGGCGCCGCTGGACGCTCCCACGTTCTTGTTCTCGGCGTCGACGACGGTGACGCTCATGCTGCTGACCGCGCCCTCGGCGGACTTCACGCCCGGCGACTTCTCGACGCGGCCGACGACGGAGGCCGGCAGCGACTCGGGCTTGCCGGTCTGTGACGGCGTCTCGTCGGCCGCGGCCGCGCCCTTGGGACTGACGGTGACGTCGGACGACGTCGCGGCGAAGAGCTTGTCGAACGTGGTGTTCATGGTGTCGGTGAAGACGAGCGTCCCGGAGACGAACGCCACCGACAGCAGGACGGCGACGGCGGAGAGCGCCATGCGTCCCTTGTGCGCGAGGAAGTTGCGCAGGGAGGTCTTGACGACGGTCACGACGTCCGCCCCCGCGCGTCGAAGTTCTTCATGCGGTCGAGGACCTGCTCGGCGGTCGGGTCGCGCATCTCGTCGACGATCCGGCCGTCGGCGAGATACAGCACCCGGTCCGCGTAGGACGCGGCGACCGGGTCGTGCGTGACCATGACCATGGTCTGCCCCAGCTCGTCCACGGACCTGCGCAGGAAGCTCAGCACTTCGGCGCCGGCCCGCGAGTCCAGGTTTCCGGTCGGCTCGTCACCGAAGATGATCTCGGGCCGGGCGGCGAGCGCGCGGGCGACGGCCACACGCTGCTGCTGACCGCCGGACAGCTGGGTGGGCCGGTGCTTGAGCCGGCCGGCGAGACCGACGGTCTCCACGACCCGGTCGAGCCACTGCCGGTCGGGCTTGCGGCCCGCTATGTCCATGGGGAGCGTGATGTTCTCCAGGGCGTTGAGCGTCGGCAGCAGGTTGTAGGCCTGGAAGATGAAGCCGATCCGGTCCCTGCGCAGCTGCGTGAGCTTCTTGTCCTTGAGCTTCGTGATCTCGGTCTCGTCGAGATAGATCTCCCCCGACGACACGGTGTCGAGCCCGGCGAGGCAGTGCATCAGCGTCGACTTGCCGGAGCCCGACGGGCCCATGATCGCGGTGAACTGCCCGCGGGCGATGTCCACATCGACATGGTCGAGCGCGACGATCCGGGTCTCCCCCGAGCCGTAGGCCTTGACGACCTGCCGCGCTCGCGCGGCGACGGCCAAACGCCCTCCCGTTCCCCCGTGCTTGGGGATGGTTACAGCCGTTGTCACGGTAAGTCTCCTAAGTCCGTTGATATTCAGGCGTCGTGAGGCACGGTGCGCGCCTCGCGCTGTGTGGCGGTGTGGTGGTGGTTCGGCGGTGGCGGTGCGGTGGTGCGGTGGTGGTGCGGCCCGGTGCGGTCCGGTTCGGCCCGGTGTGCGGCGTGGGGGCCTGGCCGGTTCCCACCTGATTCTGCGCGTCCGAGGCCCCCCGGCGCGCTGGGGAAAATCGCACACTTCCCCTGTGGTTTTCCTCAGGATTTCCGGGGGCTAGCCCCCCCTCGGGCCCAGCCCCCC
>NZ_JARJHW010000159.1:0-17247 GCF_040560175.1 Streptomyces panacea | reverse complement strand
CCCGCCGCTGCCGCTCCCGCCGCCGGTTCCGGCGACGACGGCGCGTACGTGACACCGCTCGTGCGCAAGCTCGCCGCGGAGAACGGCGTCGACCTGGCCTCGGTCAAGGGCACCGGCGTCGGCGGCCGTATCCGCAAGCAGGACGTCGTCGCCGCCGCGGAGGCCGCCAAGGCCGCCGCGCAGGCTCCGGCACCCGCCGCCGCTCCGGCCGCCGCGTCGAAGGCCCCCAAGCTGGAGGTCTCCCCGCTGCGTGGCCAGACGGTCAAGATGCCGCGGATGCGCAAGGTCATCGGCGACAACCTGATGAAGGCGCTGCACGGCCAGGCCCAGCTGACGTCGGTCGTCGAGGTCGACATCACGAAGCTGATGAAGCTGCGCGCGCAGGCCAAGGACTCCTTCGCCGCCCGCGAGGGCGTGAAGCTGTCCCCGATGCCGTTCTTCGTCAAGGCCGCGGCCCAGGCGCTGAAGGCGAACCCGGTCGTCAACGCCCGTATCAACGAGGCCGAGGGCACCATCACGTACTTCGACTCGGAGAACATCGGCATCGCCGTGGACTCCGAGAAGGGTCTGATGACGCCGGTCATCAAGGGCGCGGGCGACCTGAACCTCGCCGGCATCGCGAAGAAGACCGCCGAGCTGGCGGGCAAGGTCCGCGGCAGCAAGATCACGCCGGACGAGCTGTCCGGCGCGACCTTCGCCATCAGCAACACCGGTTCGCGCGGCGCCCTGTTCGACACGATCATCGTGCCCCCGAACCAGGTCGCCATCCTGGGCATCGGCGCGACGGTCCGCCGTCCGGTGGTCATCAACCACCCGGACCTCGGCGAGACGATCGCGGTGCGCGACATGGTCCACGTCGTGCTCTCCTACGACCACCGCCTGGTGGACGGCGCGGACGCCGCCCGTTACCTGACGGCGGTCAAGGCGATCCTGGAGGCGGGCGAGTTCGAGGTCGAGCTCGGCCTGTAGGCAGCCCTGTTGGCAGCCGCTATACGTCACGACGGCGCCCCCGACCGGAGAGATCCGGTCGGGGGCGCCGTCGTGTGCGTGAACCCCACCGTGCCCCCGCCCGTACGGGGACGACCCCGCCCAAGAGGGGTAACCTCGGCCTCGGTCACCAGAAGGAGCCCCGACATGACCCCGCCCGTCATCCACTCGCTGCGCGAGCAGATCCGCGAGCACATCGTGGAGGGCATCGTCAGCGGACGCTGGAAGCCGGGTGAGCGGATCGTCGAGCGGCGGATCGCGACCGAGCTGGCCGTCAGCCAGACGCCCGTACGCGAGGCGCTGCGCGAACTGGAGTCGTTGCGGCTGATCGAGTCCGCGCCGAACAAGGGCGTGCGCGTGCGTAATCTGACCGCCGCTGATCTTGAGGAGAGCTACCCCGTGCGGGCCGGGCTGGAGCAGATCGCCGCCGAGCTGGCCGCCGAGCGGCTGGCGGCCGACACCTCCGCCCTGGAGCCGCATGTGACGGCGCTGTACGAGGCCGACCGGCGGGCCGACGGGACGGCGCAGGTGCGGCACACCGTCGACTTCCACCGCGAGCTGGTGCGTGCCGCCGGGAACAGCGTGCTGCTGCACACCTGGGAAGGGCTCGGCATCGAGGTGTTCACAGCGCTGTCGATCCGGTGGCTCGGCACGGTCCAGAAGTCCTACGCCGAGGAGCACCAGGCGCTGGTGGAGGCCTTCCGCCGCCGGGATCCGCTCATCGGCGCACTGGTGAAGGACCACGTGCTCGGATGTGCACCGCGCGCCTGAACCGGCGACCGTTTCGTGCCGTTTCGCGGCGTCACCGCGTGCCCCGCCCATCGGCACTGAATGCCAATTTCTTCAGATCATGAAATTTTGCCGTCAACTCTTTGATCGATCATCGATCAGCGACTTACAGTCGACAGCGGGCTGCACCCAGCCCATCGCCCTGTCCTGCCAGACAAGGCTTCTCTCGACCCTCCTCCTGGCCGGAAGGCGGCGACCATGCCCGACCCCGTAGGCAAGCTTCCGAGCGAGCTCGACCAGCTCCCGGACCGCGACGCCGAGGAAACCGCCGAATGGGCGGCCTCTCTCGACGCCGTCACCGAGCACGCGGGCCCGCACCGTGCGGCGTACCTGATGCGGCGCACGCTCCAGCACGCCGCGAGCGCCGGGGTTCCCGTGCCCGCCCTGCTGGAGACGGACTACCTCAACACCATCCCGACCGCCGCCGAGCCCGCCTTCGACGGCGACGAGGCGATGGAGAGCCGCATCGCCGGCTGGAACCGCTGGAACGCCGCCGCCATGGTCACCCGTGGCTCGCGTTTCGGCGTCGGTGGGCACATCGCCACCTTCGCCTCCGCCGCCTGGCTCTACGAGACGGGCTTCAACCACTTCTTCCGCGGCAAGGAGGGGGACGGCTCGGGCGACCAGCTCTACATACAGGGCCATGCCTCCCCCGGCATCTACGCCCGCGCGTTCCTCGACGGCCGGCTCACCGAGGAGCACCTCGACAACTTCCGCCAGGAGGCCGGCGGCAACGGCCTCCCCTCCTACCCGCACCCGCGGCGGCTGCCCTGGCTGTGGGAGTTCCCCACCGTCTCCATGGGCCTCGGCCCGCTCTCCGCGATCTACCAGGCGCGCTTCAACCGCTACCTGACGAACCGCGGGATCAAGGACACCTCCGCCTCCCACGTCTGGGCGTTCCTCGGCGACGGCGAGATGGACGAGCCCGAGTCGACGGCGGCACTCGCCCTCGCGGCCCGTGAGGGGCTCGACAACCTCACCTTCGTCATCAACTGCAACCTCCAGCGCCTCGACGGCCCCGTCCGCGCGAACTTCAAGATCGTGCAGGAGCTGGAGTCCCAGTTCCGCGGCGCGGGCTGGAACGTCGTCAAGTCGCTGTGGGGCTCCGCCTGGGACGAGCTGTTCGCGCTCGACACCACGGGCGCCCTCGTAAGGAGGCTGCGCGCGGTGCCGGACGCGCAGTTCCAGACGTACGCGACCCGCGACGTGGCGTACATCCGTGAGCACTTCTTCGGCGCCGAGCCCGCGCTCGTCGAGCTGGCGAAGCTGCTGAGCGACGCGAAGATCGACGAGTGCTTCCACACCTCGCGCGGCGGCCACGAGGCCCGCAAGGTGTACGCGGCCTACCGCGCCGCGCTCGCCCACAAGGGCGCGCCGACCGTGGTCCTCGCGCAGACGGTGAAGGGCTACACGCTCGGCACCGGCTTCGAGTCGCGCAACGCCAACCACCAGATGAAGAAGCTCTCCGGCGACCAGTTCCGCACCATGCGGGACCTGCTCGAACTTCCCATCCCCGACTCGAAGTTGAACGACGAGCTGGTGCCCTACGGCCACCCCGGCGCCGACTCCCCCGAAGTCCGCTATCTACAGGAGCGGCGTGCGGAGCTCGGCGGGCCCGCCCCGGCCCGCCGAGTGCATGCCGTCGCGCTGCCCGAGCCGTCCGAGAAGGCGTTCCAGTCCGTCTACAAGGGCTCCGGCAAGCAGTCGGTCGCCACGACCATGGCGTTCGTCCGTCTCGTGAAGGACCTGATGCGGGACAAGGACACCGGCAGGCGCTGGGTCCCGATCGTCCCCGACGAGGCGCGTACGTTCGGCATGGAGGCGCTGTTCCCGTCGGCCGGCATCTACTCGCCGCTGGGCCAGACGTACGACCCGGTCGACCGCGACCAGATCATGTACTACAAGGAGGCCAAGGACGGCCAGATCCTCAACGAGGGGATCACCGAGGCCGGTTCGATGGCCGACTTCATCGCCGCCGCGACGTCGTACGCGACGCACGGCGAGACGATGATCCCGTTCTACATCTTCTACTCGATGTTCGGCTGGCAGCGCACGGGCGACCAGATGTGGCAGCTCGCCGACCAGCTCGGCAAGGGCTTCATCGTCGGCGCGACGGCCGGCCGTACGACCCTGACGGGCGAGGGCCTCCAGCACGCGGACGGCCACTCGCACCTCCTGGCGGCGACGAACCCGGCCTCGCTCAACTACGACCCGGCGTTCGCGTACGAGATCGCGGTCATCGTCAAGGACGGCCTGCGGCGGATGTACGGCCCCGACGCCGAGGACGTCTTCTACTACCTCACCGTCTACAACGAGCCGATGCCGCAGCCCGCCATGCCCGAGGGCGTCGAGGAAGGCATCATCAAGGGCCTGTACCGCTTCAAGGAGGGCGTGCCCGCCAAGGCGGACGCGCCGCGGCTCCAGCTCCTCGCCTCCGGTACGGCCATCCACTGGGTCCTCGCGGCCCAGGAACTGCTCGCCGCCGAGTGGGGTGTCACGGCCGACGTCTGGTCGGCGACGTCCTGGGGCGAGCTGCGCAGGGAGGCGCTGGAGTGCGACGAGGCGCTGCTGCGCGGCGAGCAGCGCACGCCGTACGTGACGCGCGCCCTGGACGGGGCGCCGGGGCCGGTGCTGGCCGTCAGCGACTGGATGCGCCAGGTGCCCGACCAGATCAGCCAGTGGGTCGAGCAGGACTACTCCTCGCTCGGTACGGACGGCTTCGGGCTCTCCGACACGCGTGACGCGGCCCGTCGCCACTTCGGTGTCGACGCCCGGTCGATCACGGTCGCGGCGCTGGCGCAGCTCGCGCGGCGTGGCGAGGTGCCCGCCTCGGCGGTGAAGGAGGCGCGCGAGCGCTACGGCCTCTGAGCGACACGTCCTCGGTGAGGAAGCGGCTTCCGCCGGCCCGTCGTGGCCGGTGGAGGCCGCTTTCGCATGGGGCGCCGTCCAAGGAGCCGTCCGAGTGCCTTCCGAGGTTCTTTCGAGGTTCTTACGAGGTCACGTCCACGGCATCCTTGACCCTGACACCGTGTGAAGCCGTGCAGTAGGGGACGTCATGTTCACCATCGGAGACTTCGCCAGGCACGGCCGCGTGTCGGCCCGGATGCTGCGTCACTACGACGCGATCGGGCTGCTGCGTCCCGCCCACACCGACCGGTTCAGCGGCTACCGCTATTACACGGCGGCCCAGCTCGCCCAGCTCAACCGTGTCATCGCCCTCAAGGATCTCGGCTTCACGCTCCAGCAGGTGCGGGAGATCCTGGAGGACCGGGTCGACTCGGACGAGCTGCGCGGGATGCTCACGCTGCGGCGGGCCGAGCTGGAAGCGGCGATGGCGGCGGCCGCCGCCAGGCTGGCCCAGGTCGAGGCGCGGCTCCGGTCGATCGAGAGCGAGGGGCGTATGCCCGCCGAGGACGTCGTCGTCAAGAGAATCCCCGCGGTACGGGTGGCCGAGCTGACCGCCGTGGCCGCCAGCTATGAACCCCAGCACATCGGACCCGTCATCGGTCCTCTGTACGAGGAGCTGTTCCGGCGCCTGGAGGCCGCCGGTGTGGCCCCGACGGGGCCCGGTATCGCCCGCTACGAGGACGCCCCCGAGGGGAACGGCGCGGTCGTCGTCCACGCGGGGATCACGGTCGCCGCCGAGCCGGCGCCCGGCCAGGACTTCGCGATCCTGGACCTGCCTCCCATCGAGCGGGCGGCGACCATCGTGCACCGGGGGTCGATGGAGACGATCATGCCGACCGCCCAGCTCCTGGCCCGCTGGATGGACACGGGCGGCCACCGCTCGGCGGGCTACGCCCGCGAGGTCAACCTCGAATGCCCGGCGGACAGGGAGAAGTGGGTGACCGAACTCCAGGAGCCCCTGGTCTAAGGGCCGGCCCGTCGGCCCGTCCGGACCACGGCGGCGCGCGTGGACAATGGGTCCATGCGCGCTGCCCGGCTGATCAAGATGGTGCTGCTCCTCCAGGCGCGGCCCTCCATGACCGGGGCCGAGCTGGCACGGGAGCTGGAGGTGTCCGAGCGCACCGTCACCCGCGACGCGCTGGCCCTCTCCGAGGCCGGAGTGCCCGTCTACGCGGACCGGGGGCGCTCGGGTGGCTACCGGCTCGTCGGCGGCTACCGCACCCGCCTGACGGGCCTGGCACGGGGCGAGGCGGAGGCCCTGTTCCTCTCCGGGCTGCCGAACGCGCTCCGTGAGATGGGCCTTCAGGACGCGGCGTCCGCCGCCCGGCTGAAGGTGTCGGCGGCGCTGCTCCCCTCCCTGAAGGGGGCGTCGGACTCGGCGGCGCGGCGTTTCCACCTGGACGCCCCCGGCTGGTACCAGGAACCGGAGACTCCGGAGCTGCTGCCGGCCGTCGCCGAGGCCGTGTGGGACGACCGCGCCGTCATGGCCCGCTACCGGCGCCAGGACGCCGAGGTGAAGCGGGAGTTGGCACCGTACGGACTCGTGCTCAAGGCGGGCGTCTGGTACCTCTGCGCCCGTGTCGACGCGTCCTTCCGGGTCTACCGGATCGACCGCTTCACGGAGATCACCCTCTCGGAGGAGCGCTTCGAGCGGGACGACTCCTTCGACCTGTCCGCCTTCTGGGACGAGCGGGCGGCACAGTTCGCGCGGTCGATCCTCCGTACGGAGGTGGTGCTCCGGCTCTCCCCGGACGGCCTGCGCCTGCTGCCGTACCTGACCGACCGGGCCTCGGCCCGGGAAGCCGCCGAGGCCGCGGGCCCGCCGGACGAGGACGGCTGGACGACCCTCACACTTCCGGTCGAGTCCGCCGACGTGGCGTTCTCCCAGCTCTTCGCCTTCGGGCCGGAGTTGGAGGTGCTGGAGCCGGCGGAGCTGCGATCCCGCTTCGCCGACTCCGCCGACCGCACAGCGCGCCTCTACCGGTAGCCGGCCACCCGGCCGCCCCCGCCGGACGCCGTTACCGGTAGCCGTCCATGGGGACCTCCGTGCCGGGCGACGCCGCCTCCGCCGCCATGTACCCCCACATGTCCGGCCGGCTGCCGTCCACGTCCGTGACGCCGTACTCCTTCGCCAGCTGCCCGCTGGAGAGCACCTGTCCCGCCCAGCGCTCCCGCCCCGGGTCCGCGACGAGCGCCGCGACTCCCCGGCCCACGTACGCCGGTGTCTCCGACAGCGCGAAGTGCCGGTGGATCTTGATTCCGTCCCGCCAGTCCGCCTCGGTGATGCCGAAGCCGTCGAGCATCTCCTCGGAGCGCAGGAAGCCGGGGGTGACCGCGACCGCCGTGCCGCCCACGGCCTTCAGCTCCTCGGCCAGCAGGTACGCCATCCGGATCGGGGCGTTCTTGGCGAGGTCGTAGTAGAAGTTCTCCCGCGGCGTCCTGTTCGACTCGGCCGTGCCGTCGGTGACCTCGATGACGAGCCCGCCCGGCCGCCGTACGAGCAGCGGCAGCGCGACGGAGCTGGTGATCAGATGGGTCTTCACCCCCAGATCGAGCATCCGCAGCCCGCGCTCCAGATCCAGTTCCCACACAGGGATGTTGAAGTCCAGGAACTTGTTCCCGCCCCACACGTCGTTGACCAGCACATCCAGCCGGCCCTGCTCCCGGTCGATCCGCTCCACCAGCGCCCGTACCCGCTCGACCTCCAGATGGTCGGTCGGTACGGCGATGCCCTCGCCGCCCGCGCGGGTGACCAGTTCGGCGGTCTCCTCGATGGTCTCCGTGTGCCGCCCCACCTCGCTGACCCGCTCACGCGTGGTGCGCCCCGTCACGTACACCGTTGCCCCCGCGGCGCCCAGCTCCACGGCGATCGCCCGGCCCGCGCCCCGGGTGGCCCCGGCCACCAGTGCGATCTTTCCTGCCAACGGCTTGTCGGTCATCAGCCGCCTCCCTCTCTCTCGGTCTCTCACCGCGACCGTTCCACGGAAAGGAGACATCTTCTGTCCGGCATCCGGGGCCACCTCACCCGTCCACGCGGATCTCCCCCGCTTTCCGCACTCCGCGTGCGCCGCCCCTCGCCAAGCACGATGCTGTACCCGTGACCGACGAGACGGAGTTCTGGGAGATCATCGACGCCACGCGCGAGGCCGCCGACGGCGACCCGGACGAGCACGCCGATCTCCTCGTGGAGCGGCTGCTCCAGCTGGACCCCGACTCGGTCCTGGACTTCGCCCGGCACTTCGAGACCCGCTACAACCGCGCCTACCACTGGGATCTGTGGGCGGCCGCCTCGATTCTGCTCGGCGGCGCGAGCGACGACGCGTTCGACTACTTCCGCTGCTGGCTCATCGGTCAGGGCCGGGAGGTCTTCGAGGGTGCGGTGCACGACCCGGACAGCCTCGCGGAGCTGATCGACGAGTTCGACGAGGAGATCGACGGCGACGGCGAGGAGCTGGGGTACGCGGCGGACGAGGCGTACGAACAGCTCACCGGCGCCGTCACGCCCAACCTGGAGGTCGCCCCGCAGGCCCCGGAGCCCGAGGGCACGCCGGTCGACTTCGAGGACTCACAGGCACTCGCCGACCGGCTCCCCCGCCTCTGGGAGCGGTTCGGCGTCGACTGACCGCGCGCCCCGCCGCCATCAGACGTCCAGCGAACGGCCCATGAGGACGTCGTCCACGTACCGCCGGTCCAGGAAGAACTCCCCGGGCAGCACGCCCTCCACGACGAAGCCCTCCGCCTCGTAGAGCGTGCGCGCCGGCTTGTTGTGCCCGAGCACCCGCAGCGTCATCCGCACCGCGCCCTCGGCGCGCGCCCTCTCCATCGCCGCGCGCAGCAGCAGCCGCGCCACGCCACGGCCGCGCGCCCACTCGTGCACGGTGAGCCCCTGGATCTGCCGGACGTGCGCGTTGCACGCGAGCGGGGTGGGCACCGCCAACCGGAGGTAACCGGCGATCCGGCCGTCGACCTCGGCGACCAGATAGTCCTGAGGCCGGTGACGCGAGTCGAAGAACGGCCCGAACGGCGCCTCCTGCCGGGGCGTGACCGCGTGGAGGAACGACCAGGTGTCGTGGTCGAGACGGCTCAGCGCGCCGTCGTCCGGCGCGAGAGCGGCACGTATGAGTGGTTCCGGCATGGCAGCAACTGTCCCATGTGCGCGGGGAGCGGCAGGATGGTTTTCATGAGGATCGCGATCACCGGCTCCAACGGGCTCATCGGCACGGCGCTCACGCGCTCCCTGCGAGCGGACGGGCACGACGTGGTCCGCCTGGTCCGGCATCCCTCCCGCGCGGGCGACGAGGTCGAGTGGGACCCCTCCCGCCAGTACGTGGACGTGAGCGGGCTGTACGGCTGCGAGGCCGTCGTCCATCTCGCGGGCGCGGGGGTGGCGGACCACCGGTGGACCGACGCGTACAAGAAGGAGATCAAGGACAGCCGCGTCCTCGGTACGGCGGCGGTCGCCGAGGCCGTCGCCTCCCTGGACACCCCGCCCGAGGTCCTGGTGTGCGGGTCGGCCATCGGCTTCTACGGCGATACGGGCGACCGCCCGGTGGACGAGTCGGCGCCGCCCGGCGAGGGGTTCCTGCCCTCCGTGTGCGTCGAGTGGGAGGACTCCGCCGCCGCCGCGTCGGACGCGGGCGTACGGACGGTGTTCGCCCGCACGGGGCTCGTCGTGGCCCGCGAAGGCGGCGCCTGGGGGCGGCTGTTCCCCATCTTCCGGGCGGGGCTGGGCGGTCGGATCGGGGACGGGCGGCAGTACTGGAGCTTCATCTCCCTGCACGACCATGTGGCGGCGTTGCGGCATCTGATCGACACGGAGACCTTGTCGGGCCCGGTGAACCTCACGGCCCCCGAGCCGGTGACGAACCGTGAGGTCACGGCGGCAATGGGCCGCGTGCTGCGCCGCCCGACGGTCTTCGCGGTGCCGTCCGTGGCGCTGAAGGTGGCGCTGGGTGAGTTCTCGGTGGACGTACTGAGCAGCCAGCGGGTGCGGCCGGCGCGGCTGCTGGAGTCGGGGTTCACGTTCGCGTTCCCAAAGATCGACGAATCGATCCGCGCGGCGTTGCGGGTGTAGTGGGCGGGGGTTTCGCGTGCCGGTGGTGTCCGGGTGTCCGGGGAGGACAACGCGCCGTACCCCGGCGGTGCCGGCCGGGTAGCACGGCGTGAGGGCGGCACGGAACCCCGTCCCCGCAACGAAACAGCAACCCGCCCGAACACCACCCCCGGAGGGCCCCGTGCGCCCTACACGCTCCGATGCCCCCGCCACTGCGCGACTGCGAAGGCCCGGTTCCCTTCCTAGTCTCGATCCGCGCTCAGATATTCCCTGGATGGGCCGAGGCACGAGCCCCGGACCTGACAGCCGCGCCGACCTCGGGGAGGGGCACGTGCTCAGTACGGAACATCACGCGGACGTCGTCATCATTGGCGCCGGAATCGCCGGCCTGTCGGCCGCTCATCAGCTGACCCGCGCCGGTGTAACAGTCACCGTCCTGGAGGCCGCCCCTTACATCGGCGGCAGGATGGCCACCGAGCACCTCGACGGCTTCCTCCTCGACCGCATCGGCCAGATGCTCAACACCTCCTACCCGGAACTGCTCCGCACCCCGGCCCTGTCCGACGCCGCGTTACGTACGTTCTCGCCGGGCGTGCTCGTCCACAGCGAGGGACGCCACCACCGCGCGGGCGTCACCGTCGCCGCAGGGAGCGCACGGGGCGCACTCACCGCCGCACGCGCCCTGGCAAGCGCCCCGCGCGCCCGGACCTCCCGCACCAGGACCCCACGGCCCCGCGTCCCGGGCGCCAGGGCCGTACGGCTCAACTCCCGCCCCCCACTGGGCAACGCGCTCGATCAGGCCCGCCTCCACGCGGCTTTCGGCCGTCTCGCGACCACGCCGGTGAACCGTCTGCTGGCCCGCCCCGAACGCCCCGCCCTCGCCGCGCTGTCCGCGCGCGGACTGCCCGCGCGGACGGTCGACGGCTTCGTACGCCCGCTGCTGTCCGCGCTGCTCTGCGACCCGGACCTGACCACGTCGAGCCGCTGCGCCGACCTGGCCCTGCGCAGCTTCGCCCGGGGCCGGCTGTGCGTCCCCGAGGGCGGTGCCACCGCCCTGCCGGAGCTGCTGGCGGCCACGCTGCCGCCCGGCACGGTGCGGACGGGCGTGTGCGTGACGGACGCGTCGATCAGCTCCGTCGGTACGAAGGAGCACGGCGAGATCACCTGCCGCTCCCTGCTCGTGGCGACGGGCGCCCGCGCCGCCGCCGAGCTGCTGCCGGGCCTGCGGGTGCCGGACTTCCACCCCGTGACGGTCCTTCACCACACGGCCCCCACACCCCCGCTGACCGAACCGGCTCTGCTCCTCGACGGAGACCGGCGCGGCGGCCCCGTCGCGCACACCACGGTCATGAGCGCGGTGGACCCGTCACGCGCGCCGGCCGGCCGGGCGCTGATCTCCTCGACGGTGCTCGGACTGCGTACGCCGCCCCCCGAGGCGGAGCTCGACGGCGCGGTCCGCGCGCATCTCGCCACGCTGTACGGCACGTCGACCGCCGACTGGGAGCTGCTGGCCGTCCAGCACGACCCCGAGGCGGTCCCCGCCATGCCGGCGCCGCACGATCTGCGCCGCCAGGTGAGACTGCTGTCGGGCCTGTACGTGTGCGGGGACCACCGCGACACCAGCACCGTCCAGGGCGCGCTCTCGTCGGGCCGCAGGGCGGCGTACGCGATCCTGGACGATCTGGGCGTACGACCGGACCACGGGACCGCGCAGCTCCCCACAGCGGCGTAGGAGGCCGCGCGGCACCCCGGGCGGTGGCACTCAGCCGAACGCCGCGATCCGGTCCCGGTAGTTGCGTACCGGCGCGGCCTCCCGGTACGGCTCCAGCCGCCGTTCGAAGTCCCGTACGTAGTCCACCGCGCGCGCCGAACGGATCTCGGTCGCCTGCTGCGCGGCCTCCGCTCCCAGCGCGCACGCCTGGTCCAGTTCGCCGAGCCCCAGGCGGGCGGAGGCGAGCACCACGCGGCAGAACAGCCGGCTGCGCGCGAACGCGGGTGACCGCAACTGGAGCGAGCGCTCGGCGTGTTGGACGGCGGCGCGGTACTGCTGGAGATCCCGGTAGCTGTGCCCGAACTCGTCGGCGAGCTGCCCTTCGTCGAAGGTGCGCGCCCAGTGCGGCACCTCGTCGCCGGGCCGCGCCGACTCCAGGGCGCGCTCGGCCCGCGCGAGCGAGGTGGTGCAGGCCCGCGCCTCACCGAGCACGGCGTGCCCGCGCGCCTCGACGGAGTGCAGCAGCGCCTGCACCACGGGTGGCGCGGACGAGCCGACACCCTGCTGGGCCACGCGGGCGAGCTGGACCGCCTCCCGGCCGTGGCCGAGGTAGACGGCCTGGCGGCTCATGGTGATCAGGACGAAGGAGCCGTACGCCCGGTCGCCCGCCGCCTGGGACAGCCGCAGCGCCTGTACGAAGTAGCGCTGGGCGAGCCCGTGCGCGGCGATGTCGTACGAGGTCCAGCCGGCCAGTCTGGTCAGGTCGGCCGCGGCGGCGAACAGCCGTCGCCCGGTGGTCTCGCCGTACACACCGCGGAGCATCGGCTCGCACTCGTGCTCCAGATACCGGACGAGTGCCTGGCGGGCGTGGCCGCCGCCGTACGCCTGGTCGAGGGTCCGGAACAGCTCGCTGACGGAGCGGAGAGCCGCGATGTCGCTGCCACCGACCCGCTGTCCCGCGACGCGGTCCGTCTGCCGGACCGGTGGAACACCGGCGGGGAGGCCCTGCCGGGGCACGGTCCCGCGGCCCTGGGCGGGCACCCGGACGCCCACCGGTCCCACGGGGCCGCCACCGCCTCCGTAGGAGGAGGACGAAGACGACGATGACGACGACGTCCCGTGCGGGGGCGCCCCCGCACCCCCGGGCCCGGCGCTCTGCCCCGGCACGGCGCCCGCCGCCGCGGTGCCCACCGGGGCGGACGACGACTGCGCGGACGACGACTGTGCGGACGACGACCCGTCGTGCCCGACCCGCTCGTCCGCGCGGCCGATCAGCCAGTCACGGCTCGGCACCACGAGCCCGGCCGGGGTGAACGCGATCTTGCGCAGCTCCGCGTGGCTCCCCGAGTCCTTGCGCCAGAGCCCGCCGACGATGTCGACGGCTTCCTCGGGGGTCGCCGCGAATTCCAGCCCCGCGTACACGGGCGCGCAGGCGTCCAGCCCCAGGTCCTGGGCGGACAGCCTGCGGCCGAGTCTGCGCGTGAAGACCTCGGCGATCAGTGCGGGCGTGGTGCCGCGTGGCTGCTGGCCGCGCAGCCAGCGCGTCACGGACGTCTTGTCGTACCGCAGGTCGAGGCCGTGTTCGAGCCCGAGCTGGTCCACCCGGCGGGCGAGACCTGCGTTGGAGAAACCGGCTTCTGCGATGAGCGCGGCGAGCTGGCGGTTGGGGATGCGCTGCGGAGGTCGTTCCGACATCAGCTGTACGGTCTCCTGCCTTCCGGGCCCCAGGAGCAGCCCTCATGGATCGGCGCGAATTTAGCGGTCGGAGCTGCCCGCGCCGTCACGTTCGTCCCACATTCATCCGATCGTGTGAGGATTGGGGGCTTAGCTGACGTGCCGCGTCCACCGGCCCCGGACCGCCTTCCGGGCCCTTCGGGCCTGCCGGACCGCTCAGGAGGGCGCGGCCGTACAGTGGCTGGGGCGCGATATGTGCACGTGCCCGGTTGTCACGGGGACACCCCCGGATCCCGGGCACAGAGCGAGGGAGGCAATGCCGGTGAGTGAGCTGCGGTTCGTCCATCTGGGCTTCGGCGGCGACGCCGTCGAGTACCGGGAGGCGTGGCAGAAGCAGCGCGAGGTCCACGCGGCCCGCTTCGCGGGCGAGATCCCCGACACCTGCCTGCTGCTCGAGCATCTGCCCGTCTACACGGCGGGGCGGCGTACCGAGGACAGTGAGCGCCCCCTGGACGGGACTCCTGTCGTGGACGTCGACCGCGGCGGCAAGATCACCTGGCACGGTCCGGGCCAGCTCGTCGGCTATCCGATCCTGCGACTGCCGCGCCCCGTGGACGTGGTGGCGCACGTACGCCGTCTGGAGGAGGCGCTGATCCGTACGGCGACGGACTTCGGCGTGCGGACGACTCGGGTCGAGGGCCGCAGCGGCGTATGGGTGCTCGGCGATCCGGTGGAGGAGCGCCCGGCCGTGGGCGGTCTGTCGCTGGACTTCGACCCCCGGGTGAACGACACGGAGTTCGACCCCCGTCTCAACGGCCCCGAATACGCCCCGTCCAACGCGGGCCAGCGCCGCGAGGACCGCAAGCTCGCCCAGATCGGCATCCGCGTCGCGAAGGGCGTGACGATGCACGGCTTCTCGATGAACGTGAACCCGGACAACACCTGGTTCGACAAGATCGTGCCGTGCGGGATCCGGGACGCGGGCGTGACGTCGCTCTCGTACGAACTCGGCCACGACCTCACGGTCGCCGAGGTGCTTCCGGTGGTGGAGCGCCATCTGCGCAACGTGCTGGAGCGGGCCGAGCCGAAACCCCGCGAGATCGAGGCCGATGCGAAGACCGTCGGCGAAGCCGTCGAGCCGGCGCGCGCCTGACCCCGACGGCCGGCGGGAATGCCCCTGAGCGCCCACCGGTTGTCCCTGAGCCATGCGACGCCATGGCCACTCACTACCGAGCAATCAACGGGCGTACTCTGGTGTTCGCCGAAGATTCGAATGCCGCGCCAGCAGAGAGAGGTGCCGGACGTGTCCGCTGTCGCACCCGACGGACGCAAGATGCTGCGCCTGGAGGTCCGGAACAGCCAGACCCCCATCGAGCGCAAGCCCGAGTGGATCAAGACCCGGGCGAAGATGGGGCCCGAGTACACCGCGATGCAGAAACTCGTGAAGAGCGAGGGTCTGCACACCGTGTGCCAGGAGGCCGGTTGTCCCAACATCTACGAGTGCTGGGAGGACCGCGAGGCGACCTTCCTCATCGGCGGCGACCAGTGCACGCGGCGCTGTGACTTCTGCCAGATCGACACGGGCAAGCCCGAGGCGCTGGACCGTGACGAGCCGCGCCGGGTCGGCGAGTCCGTCGTCACGATGGACCTGAACTACGCCACGATCACCGGCGTCGCGCGCGACGACCTCCAGGACGGCGGCGCGTGGCTGTACGCGGAGACCGTGCGCCAGATCCACGCGCAGACCGCGGAGCGCCAGGCGGGCCGTACGAAGGTCGAACTCCTCATCCCCGACTTCAACGCCGAGCCCGAGCAGCTGGCCGAGGTCTTCTCCTCGCGCCCGCAGGTGCTCGCGCACAACGTCGAGACGGTGCCGCGGATCTTCAAGAGGATCCGCCCCGGCTTCCGTTACGAGCGCTCCCTGGAGGTGATCACGCGGGCCCGCGAGGCCGGTCTGATCACCAAGTCCAATCTGATCCTCGGGATGGGCGAGACCCGCGAAGAGGTCAGCGACGCGCTGCGCGATCTGCACGACGCGGGCTGCGAGCTGATCACGATCACGCAGTATCTGCGGCCTTCCGCGCGGCACCACCCCGTCGAACGCTGGGTGAAGCCGCACGAGTTCGTGGAGCTGAAGGACGAGGCCGAGGAGATCGGCTACTCCGGTGTGATGTCGGGGCCGCTGGTCCGGTCCTCGTACCGCGCGGGACGGCTGTTCCAGCAGGCGATGGAGCGCCGGAGCGCGGAGTCTGTCCGCCAGGCGGTGTGAATCCGCCGGCTTCCGCCCGCTCGTTGCGCGCGCCCGCTGTGTGAATCCGAGCACAAGCGACTACTTAACAGTGACGGCCGCACCGCCGCGGCCCGTACGCTCCCCGCAGGCAAGGGGTGGGCGTACGGGCCGCGGCGTCGTTCGGGGGTACGGCTTCGGGCATTCACGACCGTTTGACCGCTTGGTCACGCACTGGTAACACCGGTGGGTAACCCTGGTGGGTACGTAGCCGCATCCTCTCCACCCGCACTCGTCCGCACTCGTTCCTAGGGGGAACAGCCACCATGCAGGCCGCGCCGGTACGACCCATCACCGAGGTGATGGCGGCAGCCAGCCGCCCCACCGCCCTGCCCTCCGTCTCCCACGCCCTGCGCGCCATGGAGTCACTCCTCCTCAGCAGCGGCCAGCGCAGGGCCCGCAGGAACGCCTGGACGGCCGTCCTGGAGGACCGCCGCAGGGCACAGGACCGGGTCGAGGCGCAGCACGTACTGGAGGCCGTGTCGGGCCGCACTTCCCGGGCCACGTAAACTTCCGTTCATGGCGAGGAAGGAAAACGCAGACACTGCTGCGGAAACTGGGCGACTGAAGCAGATCGCTCTTACCTACAAGATGACCCGACGGGTCGACAAGAGGGTCGGTCTCGTCGTCGCGGGCGTGGGAATCGTCACCTTCGGTGTCCTCCTCGCGATCGGCTTTCTGGTCGGTCACCCCATTTACCTGGGCATTCTGGGCTTCATTCTGGCCTTCCTCGCGATGGCGATCGTCTTCGGACGCCGCGCCGAGCGTGCTGCCTTCGGGCAGATGGAGGGCCAGCCGGGAGCGGCGGCGGCCGTGCTGGAGAACGTGGGCCGCGGCTGGTCCACGACCCCCGCGATCGCGATGAACCGCAGCCAGGACGTGATCCACCGCGCGGTCGGCAAGGCCGGCATCGTGCTGGTGGCCGAGGGCAACCCGAACCGGCTGAAAAGCCTGCTGGCGGCCGAGAAGAAGAAGATGGCGCGCATCGTCATCGATGTGCCGGTGCACGACATCATCGTCGGCGACGGCGAGGGTCAGGTGCCGCTGAAGAAGGTCCGTACGACGATGCTCAAGCTGCCTCGGGTGCTCTCCGGCCCGCAGGTGACGGCGGCCAACGACCGGTTGCGGGCGATGGGCGACCTGATGAGCAACATGCCGCTGCCGAAGGGCCCGATGCCGAAGGGCATGCGGATGCCGCGGGGCGGAAAGATGCGCTGACGGTCGAATCAGACGCGGAGGGCGGTGGGGAACGCGAGTTCCCCACCGCCCTCTCTTACGCCCGACCGAGTCTTACGCCCGACCGAGCTGACGTGACTAGATCCGCACCTGTACGGCGCGGGCGAGCCGGTCGTGCAGCCCGCGGCCGTCGCGGTCCCAGACCAGGGCGGGTACGGCGAGGCAGAGCAGCGCGCCGCGAGCCACGGCCCACCCGAAGCCGAGCCGGTCGCGGCTCTCGGAGACGACGCGCAGGCCGAAGACCCGCTTGCCGGGGGTGAAGCCGACCGTCCCGACGGTGAGGATGTTCAGGACGAGGAGAACGCCGAGCGCGTAGTTGGCGGCGCCCTGCGCGTCGCGGGCGAAGATCCCGTACGCGATCAGCATGCACAGCGCCCAGTCGAGGAAGAGCGCGCCGAAGCGCCGCCCGACGGGGGCGGCGGAACCGGGCCCCTCCTTCGGCAGTCCGAGGCGCTCGCCCCGGTACCCGAAGTCCGTGCCCATCTCCTCGGCCGTCGCGCGCGGTCCGGAGAGCCACGATCCGATTGCTTGCCTGTTGTCCACGCGACCACGGTACTGCGCACGTGTCCACGCACGGCCCCCTGGGGGTACGGATCGAGCCCA
>NZ_JARJHW010000158.1:0-17272 GCF_040560175.1 Streptomyces panacea | reverse complement strand
CGGCCGCCTCCGCCGCGAGCTCCGCCTCCTGCTGGGCCTTCCGGCGCATCGCGTCCTCGTCCGTCTCCGAGTCGTACGTCATCAGCTTCGGCAGCACCGCCGCCAGCAGCCCCACCGCCACCACGCACGCCACCCCGCCGCTCCAGACCGCCGGGCGGGTGCCCGTCCAGCCGGCCACCGTGCCCGCGCGGACCTGGCCCAGCTGCGGGCCCACGCTGTACGACAGCACCTCCAGGCCCGCCAGCCTGCCTCGCAGCTCCTCGGGGATCGTCTGGTTCCAGATCGTCGAGCGGCCCAGCCCGCTGAGCATGTCGCCGGCGCCCGCCAGCATCAGGCAGAACAGGACCAGCCAGATGTTCGGCATCCACCCGGCCAGGGTCATCGCCAGGCCCCAGCCGCCCGCGCCGAGCACCACCATCAACCCGTGCCGCCGGACCTTCGACGCCCAGCCGCTGGTCAGGCTGATCAGTACGGAGCCGAGCGGAATCGCCCCGTACATCAGGCCGAGCGCCCACTCCGCGTCCAGGTCCTCCGCCAGGAACGGGAAGATCGCGAGCGGGAAGGCGAAGAACATCGCGCTCAGGTCGATCGCGTACGTGCCCAGCAGCACCGGCTTGCTCCACGCGTACCGCGCGCCCTCCGCGATCCCGCGCAGCGACGGCTTCGCCGCCTCCTTGGAAGGCGGCGCGGGCCGCAGTCGCAGGCACATCAGTACGGAGGCGACGAAGCCGGTCACGGTCAGCGCGTACGCCGTCGCCGCCCCCGAGAACGCGACCACGACACCGGCCGTCGCGGGCCCGGCGACCGCCGCGGTCTGCCAGCGCACCGCGTTGAGCGCCGCCGCCGCCGTCAGCTGGGCGTGCGGCACGATCCGGGCTATCAGGGAGTCCAGCGCGGGCCGCTGGATGCCCGCGAGCGCCGAGACGCCCGCGGCCACGACGTACAGGGGCCAGAGCGCCGGGTGGGGCAGCAGCGCGTTGATCAGCAGGACGACCGCGAGCAGCCCGAGGCCCGCCTCGGAGAGCAGGATCAGCTTCCGGCGGTCGACCGCGTCGGCGAGCGCCCCTCCGTACAGTCCGAAGACGATCAGCGGGACCAGCTCGACGGCGCCCATCGCGCCGACCGCGAGGGGTGAGTTGGTGAGGTCCTTGATCTGCAACGGCAGCGCGATCATGGCCATGGAGCTGCCGAAATATGTCACCAGGCCCTGGATCCACAGGAGTCGGAACTCGCGCAGTGTGCGCAGCGGCGTGAGGTCCGGCAGGATCGCCGAGAGCTTTTTGGTCACGAGAGGCCATGCTGCGTCGTGACGGTGACGACGGGCAAATCCTTTACCAGCGGGCGGGCGGCGGCGACGTCAATTGATCGGCCAGCCGCGACAGCCGGTCCCGGAAGCGGAGCCTGCCGCGTGCCGTCGGCAGGCCGTTCTCGCCGGCCGCCGCGCTGACCAGGTGCTGGACCATGTCGAGGTCGATGCCCGACGCCCCGTCCGCCGTGGTCTGCGGAACCGGCGGCTCGACCGTGAGCGCGTCGTGCGCCAGACCCACCACCTCCGGGTCCCCGCTCCCCAGCGACAGCACCGTCGCCCCCGCCCGCCGCGCGTCGTGCACCCGCTCCAACAGCCCGCCGTCCGGCCGCTCCGGGGCCACCAGCAGCAGCGTCTCACCCCGTCCCGCGCCCTCCAGCCTGCCGAGCCCGACGGCCAGATGCGCGGGGTCGCCGGGCCGTACCCGGTGCCGTACGAGCAGCGGCGCCAGCTCCGGGCGGCCGGACCACGCCGCCTCGTCCACGAGATGCGCTGCCAGGTGCCACGGCTCGTACGCCCGCGTCCCGACCAGCAGCAGACCGCCCCCGTGCGGCACGACGGAGGACCGCAGGGACGTGGCGAACCGGCGGGTAGCCGCCGGCCACCGCGTACCGGCCAGGACTTCACGGAGCAGGGCGACGCGTACGGCATCCATGGGCCGGGATCCTGCCGCAGCGCCGCGCCCCGCGCCGGGGCTCCGTACGGCGTCACCCGAACGGGTCGCTCCGGTCTGTGCGGGGCGCGGCGGGGAGCGGTGCGGGAGCGGTGAGGGGCGTGCCGGACGGCTCCCGCACCGACAAGTACTGTCGAGGTCATGACTTCTACTGACAGTGGCAGCACGCCGAAGCCTCCCGCCAAGGACCCCTGGGAGCTTCCCGACGTCTCGGACCTGACCGTCGGTGTTCTCGGCGGCACCGGCGACCAGGGGCGCGGGCTCGCCTACCGGCTGGCACGGGCCGGTCAGAAAGTGATCATCGGCTCCCGCGCCACCGAGCGCGCCGAGGCGGCGGCGGCCGAACTCGGCCTCGGTGTCGAGGGCGCCGACAACGCCGAGTGCGCGCGCCGCAGCGACATCGTCGTCGTCGCCGTGCCGTGGGACGGCCACGCCAAGACGCTGGAATCGCTCAGGGACGAACTCGCGGGCAAGCTCGTCGTCGACTGCGTCAACCCGCTCGGCTTCGACAAGAAGGGCGCCTACGCGCTGAAGCCGGAGGAGGGCAGCGCCGCCGAACAGGCCGCCGCCCTGTTGCCCGGCTCACGCGTGACCGCGGCCTTCCACCACCTGTCCGCCGTGCTGCTCCAGGACCCGGCTGTCGAGCGGATCGACACCGATGTGATGGTGCTCGGCGAGGTACGGGCCGACACCGACATCGTGCAGGCGCTCGCGGCCCGTATCCCCGGTATGCGCGGGGTGTTCGCGGGGCGGCTGCGCAACGCGCACCAGGTGGAGTCACTGGTGGCGAACCTGATCTCGGTCAACCGCCGTTACAAGGCGCACGCGGGGCTGCGCGTCACCGACGTCTGACCGGGCCGGGGCATGGGGGACACTGGACGGGTCTTCGCAGGGCGTCGTACACACGTCCCGCACACCCCCGGATCAGGAGCCGACCCCATGCCCCGCCTCGCTCTCTACGCCCTCGTCGTCTGCCTGCTGTCCGTCGCGGCGGCCGTGGTGTCCTTCGTGCGGGGGAGCGGCTGGCTCGGCGTCGTCTGGGTGCTGCTGGTCGGGCTGTCGTCGAACATGGCGTGGTACTACCTGCGCAGAGCCAGGACCGCCCCGCGCGCTAGCTGACGAACGACTGGCAGAACTCGTCGCGGGTCGTCCAGAAGCGGTAGAAGTTCTGGCCGCAGTACGTTTCGAGATCGCTGATGCCGAGCCCACCCAGGATCGCGTCGATCCCCTCGAAGAACGCGCGGTTCACCTCGGGGATGAACAGGATGCCGAAGACCGCGAGCAGTCCGAACGGCGCGAACGGCTCGACCTGCGCCCGGAACTTGCGCGACAGCCACGGCTCGATCACGCCGTAGCCGTCAAGTCCCGGCACGGGCAGGAAGTTGAGGATCGCGGCCGTCACCTGGAGCAGCGCCAGGAACGCGAGCGCGAAGCGGAAGACGAGCGGCACACCGTCGAGCAGACCCAGCCAGAAGGGCGCCGTGCAGACGGCCGCGAACAGCAGGTTCGTCAGCGGACCCGCCGCCGAGATCAGGCTGTGCCGCCACCGGCCCCGGATCCTGGCGCGCTCGATGAAGACCGCGCCACCGGGCAGGCCGATGCCGCCCATGATGACGAAGAGCACGGGGAGCACGATGCTCAGCAGCGCGTGGGTGTACTTGAGGGGGTTGAGCGTCAGGTAGCCCTTGGCGCCGATGGAGATGTCGCCGCTGTGCAGGGCGGTGCGGGCGTGCGCGTACTCGTGCAGACAGAGCGAGACGATCCACGCGGACGTGACGAAGAGGAAGACGGCGATACGGGCGTCCGCCGCGAAGTCCGTCCACACGGCCCACCCGGTGGCCGCCATGACGGCGGCGATCCCGAGGAAGACGGGACTGATCCGCCGGTCGCGACGGGAGGGTGCGGTGGTCATTCGCGGCTCCTGAAGGGGTGCGGGCGGGCGGATACGGGCGGCAGGGCGTGCCTGACCGTACAGGCGACACGGCGAGAACGTCTCGCGCGGGGGGATGGGTTCCGGCGAGGCCGGGGCGTGTCCGCGAAGTAGCGCCGTCCGCCCGCGGGGCGGGGCCCGCGGACCGACAGCGAGCGGCTGATGTCGCGTCGGCGTGAGGTGCGGTGCGGTGCGTCGCGTCGCGAGGCGGAGGTCGGCGTCGCCGAGGGGCCGGCCGTACGTGGCCGACCGACGACAACGGGGGACCTCCCGTGCCCCCTCGGGGCTACGGGGGGAGTGGTGCCGTCCAGGCATCGCGGAACGGGCGCGATCTCGCGGACGCGCCCTGGGTACGGAGGGGGAACCGGCACATGTGGTCCACGGACCTTGGGGAGCGGGCGGCCAGTGGGAGGGCCGTACCGGACAATGGTGGGGTGCGCTACCGCCTACTCGGCCCCACCCGGGCACTGCGCGCCGACGGCACCCCGTACGCCGTCGGCGGATCACGGCTGCGCGCGCTGCTGACCGTACTGGCGATGCGGCCCGGCCGGACCGTCCAGGCGGCCACGCTCGTCGACGCGGTCTGGGACGGCGACGCGCCCGCGGACGCGGCGGGCGCGCTCCAGGCCCTGGTGAGCCGACTCCGCCGGGCGCTGGGGGCCGGGACCGTCGTCTCGGACAGTGGCGGGTACCGGCTGTGCGCCGACCCGGACGACGTGGACCTGTACCGCTTCGAGCGGCTCACGGCCGAGGGGACGAAGGCCCTGGACGCCGGCAGCCCCGAGCGGGCCGCCGACCTGCTGGACGAGGCCCTGGGCCTGTGGCACGGCCCCGCGCTGTCCGACCTGCCCGACCACAGGGCCGAGTCGGCGCGCTGGGAGTCCCGCCGGCTGGGCGCCCGCCGCGCCCGCCTCACGGCGGCGCTCGCACTCGGCCGGGCGGACGAGGCACTGCCCGAACTGGCGGCGCTCTGCGACGAGCACCCGATCGACGAACTGCTCCAGGCGCTGCGCCTGCGCGCCCTGCGCGCGGCGGGCCGCACGGCGGAGGCCCTGTCGGCGTACGAGGAGGTCCGCCGCGACCTCGCGACCCGCCTGGGCATGGACCCGGGGCCGGAACTGCGCGCGCTGCACAAGGAGTTGCTGAACCCGGAGGCGTACGAGACGACGGACGCCCACCGACGCGGCACACCCCGGCCGGCCCCGGCCGGGGCATCGGCCGACCGGGTCGCGCCCCGTGCGGCCGGTCCCACCGGCGCCCACCCGGACGGTCACGTCGCGCTGCGCGACTCGGCCGGCCCGGGCGCGGGCCCGGCTCCCGTGCCGGACGCCGTCCCCGGCAACCTCCGCGCCCGGATCACCAGCTTCGTCGGCCGGGAGGCCGATCTGGTCGACCTCCGGGGGGATCTGCGGGACGCGCGGCTCGTCACGTTGCTCGGGGCCGGGGGCGCCGGGAAGACACGGCTGTCGCAGGAGGTCGCCGCCGGGGACGGCCACGAGGAGTGGCCCGACGGGGTGTGGCTCGCCGAGCTCGCGCCCGTGGACGACCCCGCGACCGTGCCCGAAGCCGTACTCGTCGCGCTCGGGGCGCGTGAGACCGTGCTGCGCGGCGCCGGGGCCGAGGGACTGCGGGCCGTCGACCCGGGCGCCGACGACCCCCTCGTACGGCTCGTCGAGCACTGCTCGCGCCGTCGCATGCTCCTCCTGCTCGACAACTGCGAGCACGTCGTGGACGCCGCCGCCCGGCTGGCCGAGGAACTGCTGGTCCGGTGCCCCGGCGTGACCGTCCTCGCCACCAGCCGGGAACCGCTCGGCGTGCCCGGCGAGGTCGTACGCCCCGTCGGGCCGCTGCCCGAGCCGATGGCGCTGCGGCTGCTCGCCGACCGCGGCGCCGCCGCCCGGCCCGGCTTCCGTACGGAGGACGACCCGGCCGCCGCCGAGGAGATCTGCCGCCGGCTCGACGGGCTGCCGCTCGCGATCGAACTGGCCGCCGCCAGGCTGCGGATGCTCACCCCCCGGCAGATCGCCGACCGCCTGGACGACCGGTTCCGGCTGCTGACCGGCGGCAGCCGCACCGTACTGCCCCGGCAGCAGACGCTGCGCGCCGTCGTCGACTGGTCGTGGGACCTGCTCGACTCCGCCGAGCGGACCGCGCTGGGCGCCCTGTCCGTCTTCGCGGGCGGCTGCGACCTGGCCGCCGCCGAGGCGGTGTGCGGGCCCGACGCGCTCGGACTCCTCGGCTCGCTCGTCGACAAGTCACTCGTGGTCGCCACCCCCGCCCCGGACGGCGTGATGCGCTACCGGCTGCTGGAGACCGTCCTGGAGTACGCCGGGGAACGGCTGGACGAGTCCGGTGACCGCGCCGCCGCCGAGCGCCGCCATCTCGTGCACTTCCGGGAGCTGCTCCGGCTCGCCGACCCGAAGCTGCGCGGCCCCGAGCAGCTCCACTGGATCGAGCGGATCACCCTCGACTACGAGAACACGCGCACCGCCCTGCGGCGCGCCGTCGCCGGCCGGGACGAGCACGAGGCGCTCTGTCTGGTGCACTCGCTCGCCTGGTACTGGCAGATCCGTGATCTGCGGACCGACGCGCGGCACTGGGCGCGGGCCGTCGCCGAACTGGGCCCCGACCCCTTCGACGCGCCGGTCGTCCCCGCACCGCCGCTGCACGAACGGTGCACGGACGCGCCGCCGCCGATGGCGCCCGAGCAACTGCTGGAGGCGCGGCGCGGGGTCCGCATGATCCAACTGTCGAGCATGAACCACGAGTTCGACTCATGGACCACCCCCGAGGCCATGGAGTGGCTGGGCCGGGTCGGCGAGGCGTACTCGCCCGGTCTGCCGCAGACCTGCCGTACGCCCGGCTCGCTCTGGTTCTTCGCGATCATGCTGACGGGGGACGTCGGCCGGCTCCGGGAGTTCATCGACGCGAGGGTCGAGGCGTGCCGGGACTTCGGCTACGAGTGGGAGCTGGCGTCGGCCCTCCAGATGCGGGCCAACATCCTCGCCAACCGCAGCGAGTGGATCGGCGACGCGGGCCGGGACGCCGACGAGAGCCTGGATATCTTCACCCGGCTCGGCGACGCGTGGGGCGCGGCCGAAGCGCTGTCGGCCCGCGCCGAGGCCTTCGAGCGCAACGGTGAGTTCGAGCGTTCCGCCGCGGACTTCCGGGCCGCCATCGAGAACACCCGGCTGCTCGGCGCCGAGGCACAGGTCTCACTCCTGCGCACCCGCCTGGCGGGCGTGATGATGGAGACGGGCGACGGGGACGAGGGCGAGGTGATGCTGCGCGAGATCCTCGCGCAGACCGCGCGGCGCGACTACGAGGCCGAGCCGGCCGCCCGTCTCTATCTGGCGATCTGGCTCGGCCGCAGCGGGCGCGCCGCGGAGGGGCGCGAGGAACTGGTCCGGTTGCTGGCGACCTTCCAGTACTCCAACCTGGTCCTCTTCGAGGGATTCGTGTTCGGGATGCTCGCCTGGCTGGACAATGTCGACGCCCGGTACGCCGAAGGGCTCGACCGGGCGCGGCTGGCGCTCGCCCGGACGCTCGACCCGATGTCGCGGATGGTCGCCCCGCAGCTGTCCGCGGTCCATCTGCTGACCGTGGGCTGGTCGCTGGCCGGGCTCGGCGGCGCGGAGCGGGTACGGGACGGGGCGCGCCTGGTGGGCGCGTACGAGCGGCACCTGCCGCGCGGCCACTACCGGGCCTCGCAGGAGCGCGAGAGCCGGGCGGCGGCCGAGGCGGCGGTCCGCGCCGGGGGGCTGACGGGCGCCGCCTACGAGAAGGCCCTCGCCGAGGGGCGCGCGCTCACCCTCGACGAGGCCTTCGCACTCGCCGGCGTCTGACGCCCCCCGGGGCCGGCGCCCGGAGCCGAGGTCAGGTCTTCTTGCGGAACTTGGACACCGCCAGCGGCGCCGTCACCACCGTGATCAGCGCCGACCAGGCCAGTGTCATCCACAGGTCGTGGGCGACCGGCCCGCCGATGAACAGCCCGCGCGCCGCGTCGGCCAGATTCGACAGCGGGTTGTAGTCCGTGAAGGTCTGGAGCCAGCCCGGCATCGTCGACGGCGGTGTGAAGATCGAGGAGCCGAACTGGAGCGGCATCAGCACCAGGAATCCGACGCCCTGCACCGCCTGCGCCGTCTTCACGGTCAGACCGATCAGGATGAAGATCCACATCAACGACGCGCCGAACAGCAGTGACAGCCCTATCGCGCCCAGCACTTCGAGCGGCGAGGTCTCGATCGACATACCGAGCACGAAGCCCACGATCAGCAGGATCGCGAAGGCGACCATCATCCGGCCGACCTCGACCACGATCTTCGCGATGAGGACCGAGGACCGGGCGATGGGCATCGTACGGAACCGGTCCATGACCCCCTTCTGGAAGTCCTCGTTGATTCCGCTGCCGACGGCCATCGAGACGTTGAGTCCCATCATCGCCATCAGGCCGGGGACCAGATAGCTGACGTACTCGGACTGATTGCCCTTGCCCGCGACGGCCCCGCCGAAGACGAAGACGAAGAGCAGCGTGAAGACGATCGGCATCAGCAGGACGTCGAACATCGACTCCGGATCCTGCTTGATCTGGAGGGCGTTACGGCGCGCGAGGGCGCCGATGTGCCGCAGATTGGCCCGCAGGCCGATCCGGCCCTCGTCGGTGGTGGCCCGGACGGATTCCTCGGTCCGGGTGGACGGCGTGGGCTCCGTCACTTTCGTCGTCGTCGCCGTGCTCATGCCGCGACCCCCTTCAGCTGCTCGTCGTCCCGCTCGTCGTCGTTCGTGCCGTCGCCCTGTTCGCCGGCCTTCTCGCCCGTGATCGCCAGGAACACCTCGTCCAGGCTGGGCAGATGGGTGCCGATGTGCGCGATCTCGAACCCGCGCCCGGCCATCAGGCCGATGACGGCGGTCAGTTGTACGTCGGCGAGGATCGGCACGAACAGCATGCCGTCCTGGATCTGCGACCCCGCGACGCCGTCCAGGCCCGTCTCGCTCAACGCCCTCGCCATCTCCGGCAGTCGGCCGGGATCGCTCGGACGGATCTCCAGGGTCCGGCCGCCGACCTTCGCCTTCAGTTCGTCGACCTTGCCGCCCGCGACGACCCGGCCGCGGTCGATGACCGTCAGCTCGCTCGCGAGCTGCTCGGCCTCTTCCATGTACTGCGTGGTGAGCAGGACGGTCACGCCGTCGGCGACCATCCGCTTGACCTCCGCCCACACCTCGTTGCGCGTGCGGGGGTCGAGGCCGGTCGTCGGCTCGTCCAGGTAGAGCACCGAGGGCTGCCCGATCATCGACGCCGCGAGGTCCAGGCGCCTGCGCATGCCCCCCGAGTACTGGAGCACCGGCTTCTTCGCCGCCTCGGTGAGCGAGAACCGCTCCAGCAGCTCGTCCGCACGCTTGCGGGCGGCCGTACGGGTGAGATCGAGCAGCCGCCCGATCATGTACAGGTTCTCCCAGCCGGAGAGCTTCTCGTCGACCGAGGCGTACTGACCGGTGAGGCCGATGGTGCGGCGGAGCTGCCGCGGCTGCCTCACCACGTCGTAGCCGGCGACGACGGCCGTACCGGCGTCGGGCAGGATCAGGGTGGACAGGCAGCGTACGAGGGTGGTCTTGCCGGCGCCGTTGGGGCCGAGGACACCGAGAACGGTGCCTTCGCGCACGTCCAGGTCCACGCCGTCCAGCGCCTTGGTCGCACCGTAGTGCTTGACCAGGCCCCGTACCGTGACGGCCGTGGTGCCGTCGGCAGGGATGGTGTCGATTCGCGTCATGCCGTTGATCCTGGCAGCCGCCGCTGACATCGGGCCGACAGCTGACCGACAGCCCGCCGACACGCGCCTGTCGGGCCCGTGCCGGGCCCCCGTGGGCCGGGCGAACGCCGGGGGAGCGTCAGGGAAACTCCGGGAGAACACCGTGGGGAACGCCGACAGCCCGCCGATGGGGGATGTCGGCGGGCTGTCTTCTCTTGCGGCAGTGGCTGCTGGGGTGGGGCTAGTGGAAGGTGTGCTCCTCCTGCGGGAACGTTCCTCCCGAGACCTCGTCCGCGAACGCCCTGGCGGCGTCGCCGAGCGTCTGCCGGAGGTTCGCGTACTGCTTGGTGAAGCGCGGCACCTTGCCACCCGTGAGGCCCACCATGTCGGTGTAGACGAGCACCTGGGCGTCGGTGTCCGGGCCGGCGCCGATGCCGATGGTCGGGATGTCCAGCGACCGGGTGATCTCGGCGGCGACCTCGGCGGGCACCAGTTCCAGGACCACCGCGAACGCGCCGGCCGCCTGCGCCGACTTGGCGTCGTGCAGCAGCCGGTGCGCGGCCTCGTCGCCGCGGCCCTGCACCCGGTAGCCCAGGGTGTTCACCGACTGCGGCGTCAGGCCGAGGTGCGACATGACCGGGATGCCGGACTGGACGATCAGCTCCGTCTGCGCCAGCGAGCGCGCCCCGCCCTCCAGCTTGACCGCGCCCACCCCGGCGTCCTTGACCAGCCGTGTGGCGCTGCGCAGGGCCTGGACGGGACCTTCCTGGTACGAGCCGAAGGGCAGGTCGCCGACGACGAGGGCGCGCCTGGTGCCCCGTACGACGGCCGCGGACAGCATGGTCATCTCGTCGAGCGTGACCGGCACGGTCGTCTCGTAGCCGAGGTGGACATTGCCCATCGAGTCGCCGACGAGCATCACCGGGATGCCGGCCTCGTCGAAGACGGACGCGGTCATCGCGTCGTACGCCGTGAGCATGGGCCACTTCTCGCCGCGTCGCTTGGCGGCGGCGATGTCGTGGACGGTGACGCGGCGGGTGCCCGTGCCGCCGTACAGCGACTTGGGATCACGTGAGGGATTCTGCGCAGCCTCGGACGTCATGGCTTACGACTCCTTCGTCATCTCGAGGCGCCCTGACGGCGTCCCCGGACCGCCTCCATGGTGGCATCTCCGGGCCACCGACGGGAAGTGGGGCTGCTCCGCTCTCGCGGGCCCGCCGGGTAAAGAATTTACAATACGAGACGGTATCGTATTGAAATTGGCTTAGGCTCCTCGCCATGTCCACACCGTCACCCGCGCCGTCCGGCGTCCACGACTCCGCGCCCCGGGTCCCTGAAGCCATTCACCAGCGCCGCTGGGCCATCCTCGGCGTCCTCATGTTCAGCCTGCTCATCGTGGTCCTCGACAACTCGATCCTGAATGTCGCGGTCAAGACGATCGCGAGCCCGGAGCCCGTCGGGATCGGCGCCACCCAGAGCGAGCTGGAATGGGCGATCAACTCCTACACCCTTGTCTTCGCCGGCCTCCTCTTCACCTCCGGCCTGCTCGGCGACCGCGTCGGCCGCAAGAAGGTGCTGCTCTTCGGCATAGCCGTCTTCGGCATCGGCTCCGCCCTCGCCGCGATGTCCGGATCGCCCGGTGAACTCGTCGCGTACCGGGCCCTGATGGGCTTCGGCGCCGCCTTTGTGATGCCGGCCACCCTCGCCGTCCTGATGAACGTCTTCGAGCGCGACGAGCAGCCCAAGGCCATCGGCATCTGGGCGGGCGGCGTCGGACTCGCCATCGCCATCGGGCCGATCACCGGCGGCGTCCTGCTCGAACACTTCTGGTGGGGCTCGATCTTCCTGGTCAACGTCCCCGTGGTGATCGTCGCGCTGATCGCGATGTGGTTCCTGGTGCCGGACTCCAAGGACCCGAACCCGGGCCGTGTCGACCCCGTGGGGGTGCTGCTCTCGATCGTCGGCCTCGTCCTGCTGGTGTACGGGATCATCCGCGCGGGCGAGCTGGCCGACTTCACCGACGCCACGGTGCTGGCCTCGACCCTCGGCGGTGTGGCCGTGCTGGCCGCGTTCGTCCTCCACGAGAAGCGCAGCGACCATCCGTCGATCGACATGTCCTACTTCAAGAAGCCGGCGTTCTCCGCCGCTGTCGCCGCCATCGCGCTGGTCTTCTTCGCACTGATGGGCGTGACCTTCTTCTCGGCCTTCTACCTCCAGAGCGTGCGCGGTTACAGCGCGCTCGACTCGGGCCTGATGATCGTGCCGCTCGCCGTCGCCCAGATGGTCTTCGCGCCGCGCGCCCGGCTGGTCGTCGACCGGTTCGGCGCCCGCGCCGTCTGCACCGGCGGCATGCTGCTGGTCGCCGCGGGTCTCGCCGCGTTCGCCCTCTTCGACGCCACCACACCCGTATGGGTGCTGTGCGTCGTCTTCTTCGTCCAGGGCGCCGGAATGGCCCACATCATGCCGCCGGTGACCGTCGCCGTCATGCAGGCCCTGCCGCGCGAGAAGGCCGGCTCGGGCTCGGCCATCAACAACACCTTCCGCCAGGTCGGCGGGGCGCTCGGCGTCGCCGTACTCGGCTCGCTGCTCTCCTCGACCTACCGCGGCGAGATCGAGGGACACCTCGGCGCCGTCCCGGCCGCCGCGCGCGACACGGCGGCGGAGTCGATCGAGGCGACCATGGCCGTCGCCGAGAAACTCGGCCCCGCCGGCGCCCCGTTGATCTCCTCCGCGAACGACGCCTTCCTGAGCGCGATGCATGTCACCGCCCTCGGCTCCGCCGGTGTCGCGCTGATCGGCACCGTCGTGGTGGCGCTGTTCATGCCGGGCCGTACGGCTCCGGAAGGGCCCGCACCGGAGCGGCGCGGCGAGCGGCCGGCCGAGGCGCCCGTGCCCGCCGCACGCGACTGAGACGGTCGACCGCACCCGCCGCCGTCGGCGAGAATCGGCGCGCGGGTGCGGGCCGCACGGCGTGGTCGGGGCAGGGCGAAGGGTGAGGCATTGCGAGAGCAGGAGCAGGACCGGGGCCGGGAGCCCAAGCGGGGCCGGCCACGCAGCGAGGCGGCCGAACGCGCGATCCTCCAGGCCGTGGTGAAGCTTCTTGAGGAGGGCGAGCCGCTGGCCGGGCTCTCCATCGAGCGCATCGCACGGACGGCGGGCGTCGGCAAGGCCACCATCTACCGGCGCTGGAGCGGCAAGGAGGAACTCTTCCTGGACGTCCTGCGCCACATCGAGCCGCCCGAGCCGGCCTTGTCCGGCACCTCGGGCCTCTCCGACATCCTCGTCTCCCTGGAGTCCATGCGCCGCCGCGGTCTCGCCCAGCGCAACTCGGCCCTGCTCCACAACGTCTTCGCGCAGATGAAGAGTCACCCGAAGCTGTGGGGCGCCTACCAGAGCACGGTGATCGAGCCGCGGCGCGTCGCGGTCACGGCGGCCGTCCGCCGCGCCGTCGCCGCGGGTGAACTCCGCGCGGACATCGACCCGGAGCTGATCGAGGAACTCTTCGTCGGCCCCATGCTCCTGCGCACCGTCCACCGCAAGGAATCACCGCTGGACGACGACCTCTCCGAGCGCATCATCCGCGCGGTGCTCGAAGGGCTGCGCCCCAGGGACGCGGCGGTGGATCCGGCCGTCGACACGGCCGACGACACGGCCGAGGACACGCAGGGCTGACCGCTCGCCGCGTACCGCGCCGACCGTGCGTGTTGCGTCACAGCGGCCCGGTAGCCGCCCTTGTCCGGAACCCGCCGCCCCACGTCACTCGTCCTTGAGGCAGTACGGCCGTCGTCGGACGGCGGAGAAAGCGCCCGTCATCGCCTAGGGTCGATGGCGGGCGTGCACGGCAAGGCAGTGAGGGCAGCGGAATAATGACGCAGGAGTACACGGCTGAGTCCCGGGTGGACGGCGCCGATGACAACGACCCTCCCACGAGCCGGTTCCGGACCTTTGTCGACCGCTGGCGCGGCGACCGCGGCATCTGGCGGCGCGGCGCCGTCCTCGCGGCGCTCGCCGTCCTGACGGCGCTGGTGATGATCCTGCACGCCCAGATCCCCAACCGCATCGGCAACTTGGGCAGTCTCATGGAGACCTTCCTGCCGTGGCTGGGGCTGCTCGTGCCCGTGATTCTCGTGGCCGCGCTGGTACGGCGCTCCGCCACCGCGCTGATCGCGCTGCTGCTCCCGGCCGTTGTCTGGGCCAATCTCTTCGGCGGGCTGATCCTCGACAAGTCGGGCGGTGGCGGCGATCTGACGGTCGCCACGCACAACGTCAACGCGGAGAATCCCGACCCGGAGGGAACCGCGCGCGAGATCGTGGAGTCCGGCGCGGACGTCGTGGCGCTGGAGGAGCTGAAGGTGTCGGCGGTCCCCACGTACGAGAAGGCGCTCGCCGCGACGTACAAGTACCACTCGGTGCAGGGCACGGTGGGACTCTGGAGCAAGTACCCGATGACCGGCAGCCGCCCCGTCGACATCCGGATGGGCTGGACCCGCGCGATGCGCGCCACCGTGACGACGCCGGGGGGCGAGGTCGCCGTCTACGTGGCGCACCTGCCGTCCGTACGCGTGAAACTGCACGCCGGCTTCACCGCCAACCAGCGTGACGACAGCGCCGACGCGCTCGGCGAGGCGATCGCGGACGAGGAGATCCGGCGGGTCGTGCTGCTCGGCGACCTCAACGGGACGATGAACGACCGCTCCCTGAACGCCGTGACGTCGCAGATGCGCTCCACCCAGGGCGCCGCCGGCGACGGCTACGGTTTCAGCTGGCCGGCGGCGTTCCCGATGGCCCGGATCGACCAGATCATGGTCAAGGGCGTCGAGCCGATGTCGTCGTGGACACTGCCGCGCACGGGCAGCGACCATCTGCCGGTCGCCGCCCGTATCGAACTCTGAGCCCAGGCCCGCCTGTTCGGTCGATCGGTGAAGTCCGGCGGCCGGTGAAGTCGGACGATCGTCGAAGTCGGGCGGCCGGTGAAGTCGGGCGGCCGGTGAAGTCGGACGTCGGCTGTTCAGGCGTTCGGTGATTCCCGCCAGCGGTTCGTGATCGGCAGCCGCCGGTCCTTGCCGAAGCCCTTCGCGGAGATCTTGGTGCCCGGCGGATACTGCCGCCGCTTGTACTCCGCCGTGTCCACCATGCGCAGCGTCCTCGCCACCGTCTCGGGGTCGAAGCCCGCCGCGACGATCGCGTCGCTGCCCTGGTCGCGGTCGACGTACATCGCCAGCAGCCGGTCCAGCACGTCGTAGTCCGGCAGCGAGTCCGTGTCGACCTGGCCGGGGCGCAGTTCCGCGCTCGGCGGCTTGGTGATCGAGTTCTCCGGGATCGGCGGCGTCCGGCCGCGCTCCACGGCGGCGCGGTTGCGCCAGCGGGCGAGCCGGAAGACCGCCGTCTTGTAGACGTCCTTGATCGGGCCGTACGCGCCGACGGAGTCGCCGTACAGCGTCGAATACCCCACCGCCAGCTCGGACTTGTTGCCCGGCGCCAGCACGATCTGGCCCTCCTGGTTGGAGAGCGCCATCAGCATGGTGCCGCGCAGCCGTGACTGGAGGTTCTCCTCCGCGAGTCCGGTCAGGGCGAGCGCGTCCATGTACGCGTCGAACATCGGCCCGATGGGGACGGTGCGGAGGTTCAGCCCCGTACGTCGGGCCAGCTCGGCCGCGTCGCCGCGCGAGTGGTCCGACGAGTACTTGGACGGCATCGAGACGCCGTAGACGTTCTCGGCGCCGAGCGCGTCGCAGGCGATGGCGGCGACGAGGGCGGAGTCGATGCCGCCGGAGAGGCCGATCAGGACGGACCTGAAGCCGTTCTTGGCGACGTACGCCCGCAGGCCCACCACCAGGGCGGAGTAGACCTCCTCGTCGTCGTCCAGCCGGTCCGCGTAGCCACCGGCCAGCTCCGGCTCGTAGGCGGGGACGGGCTCATCGGAGAGGACGACGTGGTCGATACGCAGACCGTCGTCCACGGTGCCGCTCGGCGGCCGTTCGGCGGCCGCGGGCAGTTCGAGGTCCAGGACCACACAGCCCTCGGCGAACTGCGGCGCGCGCGCCACGACTTCGCCGTCCTTGTCGACGACGATCGAGTCGCCGTCGAAGACCAGCTCGTCCTGGCCGCCGATCATCGCGAGATACGCGGTGACGCAGCCGGCCTCCTGGGCGCGCTTGCGCACGAGTTCCAGCCGGGTGTCGTCCTTGGCCTGCTCGTACGGCGAGGCGTTGATCGAGAGCAGCAGGCCGGCCCCGGCGGAACGGGTGGCCGGGACCCGGCCGCCGTCCTGCCAGAGGTCCTCGCAGATCGCGAGCGCGACATCGACACCGCGCACCCGGACGACGGGCATGGTGTCGCCGGGGACGAAGTAGCGGAACTCGTCGAAGACGCCGTAGTTGGGCAGGTGGTGCTTGGCGAAGGTCAGCGCCACAGCGCCCCGGTGCAGCACGGCGGCGGCGTTCTGCGGGGAGCCGGCCGGTCGGCCGATCCGCGCCCGGTCCCGCTCGGACCGGTCGAGATAGCCCACGACGACGGGCAGTTCGCCGAAGCCCTCGGCGTCGAGCCGCGCGGCGAGCGCCCGCAGGGCGTCGCGGGACGCCTCGACGAAGGACGAGCGCAGGGCCAGGTCCTCGACGGGGTAGCCGGTCAGCACCATCTCGGGGAACGCGACGAGATGCGCGCCCTGTTCGGCGGAGTGCCGGGTCCAGTGCACGATCGCCTCGGCGTTCGCGGCGAGATCGCCGACGGTCGAGTCGATCTGATTCAGGGCGAGACGTAGTTGAGGCACGTCCCCACTGTAATCGTCTTTCTGACGCGATGGGGTGGGCGCGGGTGTGTGGGCCGCGCCACTGGGCGGCGGCCCCACACACCCTGCCGTGCCCTGTCCGGGGGCTCAGCCGCTCGCGTAGACCCGTTCCACCCACGCGGCGATCTGCGCGTCGCCCAGGTGCTGCGCCAGGTCCGCCTCGCTGATCATGCCGACCAGACGCTTGTTCTCGATGACCGGCAGCCGGCGGATCTGGTGCTCCTGCATCTCGTGGAGCACGTCGTCCACGTCCGCGCCCGCGTCGATCCAGCGCGGCGTGCCGTCGGCCATCTCGCCGGCGGTGACCTTCGCCGGGTCGTGGCCCATCGCCACGCAGCCGATGACGATGTCGCGGTCGGTCAGGATGCCGGTCAGCCGCTCCTCGGTGTCGGCGATGGGCAGTGCGCCGACGTCCAGGTCCCGCATGAGCTGCGCGGCCCGGTCCAGGGTCTCGTGCGAGGGGATCCAGTCGGCGCCGGGATGCATGATGTCTTTGGCGGTGGTCATGGGCTTCGATCCTCCTGAATGCCGTCCGCCCCGAGCGTCCCCATCGTCATGGGGCCGTACGGGTGTACGCGACCGCTGTCACCCGTACGGGTGAAAGGAGAGGTGAGGGGCACGGCGCCGCCGCCCCCGCGGATTCTGGGCCACGACCTGCCGGGCGCGGACCGCGGCGCATTCCGCCGCGTCCACGTCGGCACCCGGCGAGGCGGGGAGCCGGACCGGCCGGCGTCCGCCGGGGCGGCGGGCACGGTCTTCGAGATCCCGGTCGAGACGGTCACGGCCGGTGGCGGGGCGGGTGACGAGGCGGGCGACGGGGCGGGCGACC
>NZ_JARJHW010000157.1:0-17399 GCF_040560175.1 Streptomyces panacea | reverse complement strand
GCGAAGTAGAAGTAACGGCCGTACCAGTCGTGCATGTCGGCCGCCGGGTCGTCGACCAGGACGAGGGCGACGTGTACGCCGCCGTCGACGTCCGAGAGCACCGCGGTCACCCGCGCCACCTGGCCGGCGAAGAAGAGATCCTGCGCGTCGGCACGGCGGGACGGATGTACGCGGACGAGGCTCCCCTTGGCGACGGCGACCCCGTCGATCACGACGGCGTCGGAGCCGGGCGAGACGGCGGCGTCGGCCGCCGGGTCCCACCAGGGCGCGCCGCCGGTGTCGAAGGCGGCCGGCTCGGCGTCCCGCAGATCGCCGTGCGCGTCGCGGGGATCGGGGCACGGGTCGGGGCGCGAATCGGCTCGCGGGTCGGCTCGCGGGTCGCGCAGCAGTCCGTGGAGCTGCTGGAGGTCGGCCGGTGACATGGCGTCGCAGCGGTCGATGATCTCCCGGGCCCGTGGATCGGTCGCCCGCGCCTCCGCCTTCTCCTCGTCCGTCATGGTCATCACCCGGAGCGTCAGGATCTCGTCGATCTCGGTGGAGTCGAAAAGGGCGCCGGCACTCTGCTCGGCCACCTCCGGGTGGTCGTACAGGATGATCGGCGCGCCGAGCACGGTGTCCGTGCTGCCCTTCGCCCCCGCCAGCACCGGCCAGCAGCGGCGTTGCCGACAGCGTCCGGCGGCGGCAGCCGCCTCGGCGGGCGGCTCCAGCAGGGAGACGAACCGCACGCCCCGCGCCTGGAGCAGGAGGTGCGAGCCGATCAGTGAGGCGCGGATCGCCGCGTCCTTGTCGGTGGCCGTCGCCGCGTGCTCGTTGTCGACCGAGACCGTCAGCCGGACGAAACCGCCGTCGACGGCTGTCTCCGTGCGGATCCGGGCGGTCAGTTCCGTACGGCGGCGGACGATACGACCCACCGTGACGCCCCGCGCGTCGGTGAGCGGCTCGATGTCCTCGCCGCCCGGAACAGTGAGCGGCCGGTCCGTCGGCCGGGTCAACGGGACGCCGCCGAGCGGGATTTCGCGCTCCACCGCCTCGTCCCAGCTGAGCAGCGACACACCGTCCACGATCAGTTCACCGACGGGGGTGTGACTGCCGTCCTCCTCCAGCCGCTGCACTTCGCGCACTTGGAGCTGGAGGAAGCGGAGAACCACGGTGACCCGCGCGCCCGCGTCCTCGGGTGTGTTCCCGGGCGCGGTCAGCAGGCACTGCGCCGCCATGCCCGGGTCCTCGGCGAAGCTCCCGGGCGCCGCGTCGGGCGGGCCGAGGACGCCGAACTGCCAGCGCGAGCGGTTCTTGTGGGAGCTGGCGCGGTACGGGTACAGCAAGTAGCCCTCGTACAGGACCGCGTCGGCGATCGTACGCACATGGTCGAGCCCCACCGGGGGAACGACCGGGGTAACGGGCGTCGCGGGGGTCATGTGACCACCTCACCGATCTCGTCGGCGGCGGCCCGCGCCCGCGCGTCCGCCAGCACCGTGGTCACCGTCTCGTCCCAGCTGATCAGTCCGCGCCGCTCCCGGAAGTCCGCGAAGCGGGCGAGCACGTCGTGATCCAGCCTGATCCAGCCGGAGTTGGGGAAGTGCGCCGCGATCATCTGCCGCCACACGCTGACCGGCAGCTGATAGCGCGCCTCGCAGTCCCAGGGCACCTGCCGTACGCCGAAGCCCGAACCGCCGCCGCTGCCACCGCCCTTGGTGAAGACGGTGCCCGAGAAGAGCAGGCTGATCGGCACCGTCCCTTCCCCGAGCGCGTGCAGATAGCGGGAGCCGATGACGTCGAAGTCGTAGGTGCAGGGCAGCGCGAGGTCGACCTCGGTGGAGCCGGTGAAGCCCTGCACGGTCGTGTGGCACTGCATCCACTGGAACGGCCTCAGCGTGTCCGACCACCGCTCGCGCTCCCCGAACAGGCCGCGCAGGGAGTCCTGTTCGGCCGGTCCGTAGTGGCGGCGCTGCGGTTCGATCCGGACCTGGCAGCGCAGCACGATCGCGTGGATCCGCTCGTCCGTGCCGTCCTCGATCCGCAGCCGCGCGGTCAGTTGGGGCGTGGCGGTGTACGGCTCGGCGACGATGTCCCGTACGGAGAACTCCAGCCCCGGGGCCGTGGGGCCGCTCATGAGTCACCGCCCCCGGAGTCGCCCGTCACTGAGGCGCCGTCAACTGGCTTGGGCGGGGCGGGAGGAGCGGGCCTGCTGCGGGCCTGGACATGGGCGAAGAAGGCGTCCATCGCGGCGTGCGCCTCCCGGCCGCCGTCGAAGCCCCGCCACAGTGTGCGCAGCCGCCCGACCAGTTCGTAGCACGCGTCGATGGGGACCAGATGGCAGGAGGCGGCGATCTCCCGCCCGCCGCCGCCCCCGCCCGCGTCGGTGCGGCGTACGAGAAGTGCCTCGACGTCCGGCCGCAGCACGGCCAGTTCGGGGTTGGCCTCGACGATGGTCGCCCACGCGTCCAGGGGCAGCTCGGACTCGGTGGCCCCGGCGGGGCCGGGGTAGAAGGCGATGGTGCGGTCCTGCTGGGAGTTGCGGAACAGAAAGGCCAGTCCCACCGGAATCTGCGACTCGTCCCAGGTGCGCGCGTCCAACGGGAGTCCGTCGAAGCGCAGATACCGGTCGGGGACCGCTCGGTAGCGCAGCTGCGCACCGTCGTCGGTGAACAGGAGATAGCAGGCCCGGCAGCCGCACATCAGGCTGCGGCTCTCCAGATTCACCACGTGCTGGTGCTCCTCGCCGATCGGCGCGGCGCACATCTCGCAGCGCTCACCGACGACCGGCTCGGGCCGGGTGCGGTTGACCCGCAGCAGCGCGGCGACCGGGGACGCGGCGCGGCCCCGGGGCACGGTGCGGCCCCGGGGCACGGTGCGGCCCGTGGGCGCGCTCATGTCGCGGCCACGGGCGTGGACGGTACGGCGACCGAGACCGACGCCCCGTCGGCGAGCAGCGGCAACGGGTCCAGATGCGCCCCGTCGGCCTCCGCGTCGAGGCAGGCACCGGCCCGCCGTACGTCGTAGTGCGCGCGGCAGGCGGTGCAGCGCAGCACCCCGTCACCCGAGCCGCCGCCGAGCCGGCGGGCCAGTGTGGCGCCCTCCATCGGGCGCTCGCACCGGGCGCACCGGTCGCGGAAGGCGAACAGGTCGGTGCCGATCCGGCAGGCCACCACGGGCATGCCTCCGACGGTGAAGCGCTCCACGCCGCCGGGCTCCAGGGCGAGCAGGGCGGGGACCGGCTCCCAACTGGCGCCCGCCTCCGCGCCGCCCGCGCCGTTGACGGTATCCGCGTCGTGCAGCCGGGCGAAGAGGGCGTCCACCGGCACCAGCGGTCCCGCGGCCCCGGCGGCGGCCCCCTCGGCGGCCTCGACCTCGATGGTGGTGATCTCCGGCGCCGCCGCCTCGACGGCGCCCTGTACGGCGAGTTCGAGGGTGGCGGAGGAGGACGGGCAGCCGTCACAACTGCCCAACAGCCTCAGCCGTACGGCTCCTTCGTCCGTGATCCCCAGCAACTCGACATCGCCGCCGTGCGAGCCGAGATAGGGCCGTACGCTCTCCAGCGCGTTCTCGACGCGTGTCGCCACGCTGTACGGGTGCAGTCCGTGCACGAGCAGCACGCTGGCCACCAGGTCGTCGGCCGCGAGGGCGGCCAGGGTCTCGTCGTCCAGGCGCCCGTGCTCGTGGACGAGGTCGAGGAGGCGTTCGAGGCCGGCGCCGTAGAAGTCGGTGACGAGCCGCACCAGTTCCTCGCTGCGCTCGCGTGCCACGACGCCGCCGGCCGCGCTCGCGGCGATCAGGGTGTCGATACGCTCCCCGGTCGCCCGCCACTCCTCGGACCTCGGCGTCTCCTCCGGCCTCGGAAGCCCGTCGGCCTTCGGGAGCCCGTCGGCGTGCCGCTCCGCCACGTCACTCACTGCCGGCGGACTGCGTGGGCGAGTGCAGCAGCTCCAGCTTCTTGCCCTCACCGAGATACATGTGCACGCCGCAGGGCAGACAGGGGTCGAAGCTGCGGACCGTACGCATGATGTCGATGCCCTTGAAGTTCTCCCGGTCGTTCTCCTCGAAGATCGGCTGGCCCTGCACCGCGTCCTCATAGGGTCCCGGCGTCCCGTAGGTGTCACGCGGGCTCGCGTTCCACGGGGTCGGCGGGTACGGGTGGTAGTTGGCGATCTTGCCGTCCTTGATCACCATGTGGTGCGAGAGCACACCGCGTACGGCCTCGGTGAAGCCGCAGCCGACGGCCTCCTCCGGGACCTCGAACTTCTCCCACGTCTTGGTGCGGCCGGCCCGGATCTCCACGAGCGCCTTCTCGGCGAAGTGCAGTGCGCAGGCCGCCGCGTACGCCTGGAAGTAGGTGCGCGCCCGGTTGCGCTCGATGGTGTTGCTCCAGCGCGGGACGTGCCACTCCAGCTCGACCGGGCCCTTGAGCGCGGTCTTGGGGAGGTTGATCTTCACGCTGTTGCCGGTGGCCTGGATGTAGCCGATGTCGACGAGACCGGCCAGTGCGGTGACCCAGAGCCGGGCGAGCGGTCCGCCGCCGGTGTCGAGCGCGAGGTAGTCCTTGCCGTCGAACCAGCGCGGCGACATGACCCAGCTGTACTTGTCGCCCAGATCGCGCTTCTGCGGCTGCGGGTTGGTGTGCTGGTTCCACGGGTGCCGCTTGTCGACCGGGTTGCCGAGCGGGTCGTGGGTCACGAACATCTCCTGCTCGTCCCAGTCGTTGTAGTACGACGAGCCGAGCAGGATGCGGATGCCGAGGTTGATCTTCACCAGGTCGGTGGTGACGAGCTTGCCGTCCACGACGACGCCGGGGGTCACGTACATCTTCCGACCCCAGTCGGTCATGTCCTTGTACTCGAAGTTGCAGTGCTCCGGGTCCTGGAAGGAGCCCCAGCAGCCGAGCAGGATACGGCGGTTGCCCACCTGCTCGTAGCCGGGCAGCGCCTCGTAGAAGAAGTCGAAGAGGTCGTCGTGCATGGGCACGACCTTCTTCATGAACTCCACGTAGCGCTGGAGCCGGGTGATGTAGTCCGTCATGAGCTGAATGGTCGCCACCGTGCCCACCCCGCCGGGGTAGAGCGTGGAGGGGTGCACATGGCGGCCCTCCATGAGGCAGAACATCTCGCGGGTCATACGGCTGACCTGAAGGGCCTCGCGGTAGAACTCGCCCGTGAAGGGGTTCAGCGACCGCATGATGTCGCCGATGGTCTTGTACCCGTGGTCCTCCGCGTGGGGCGACTGCGTGCGGTTGGCCTGTTCGAGTACGCCGGGATTGGTCTCGGCGACCATTTTCTCGCAGTAGTCGACCCCGACCAGATTCTCCTGGAAGATGTTGTGGTCGAACATGTACTCGGCGGCCTCGCCGAGATTCACGATCCACTCACCCAGATGCGGCGGCTTCACGCCGTACGCCATGTTCTGCGCGTAACAGGAACAGGTGGCGTGGTTGTCACCGCAGATTCCGCAGATCCGGCTGGTGATGAAGTGGGCGTCGCGCGGGTCCTTGCCCTTCATGAAGACCGAATAGCCGCGGAAGATCGAGCTGGTGCTGTGGCACTCGGCGACGACCTTCTGCTTGAAGTCGATCTTCGTGTAGATACCCAGACTCCCGACGATCCGGGTGATGGGATCCCACGCCATCTCCACCAGTTCGTCTCTGCCCTGGCTCGTCGCCGTCATGAGGCCGCCTCTTCTTTCCGTTTCGCGATGTCGTGGAGCGATGAATTGCCAGGTGATACCGGGCGGGTGGTGGCCGTGGCCAGCCGAGTGCCCCATCAGCCGCCGGGTCGGTGGCCGATGGGGCATTCGCCGGATTACCAGTTTCGGGTGGCGCCGGTGGTGAGTTCCTTGCCGCGCTTACGCCACTTCGGCTCGCGGTCGAGGGTGTGTGTGGTGATGTTGCGCAGACGCCGCATCGTCGCCCCGTACAGGCCGACGGCATTCGTGGAGAGTTTCCCGCCCGGGGGCTCGTCCATGAACGGCATGAATTTGTCGGGGAATCCGGGCATGGTGCAGCCGATACAGATGCCGCCGACGTTGGGGCAGCCGCCGATGCCGTTCATCCAGCCGCGCTTGGGCACGTTGCACTTCACAGTCGGACCCCAGCAGCCCAGCTTTACGATGCACTTGGGCGAGCCGTACTCCGTCGCGAAGTCGCCCTGCTCGTAGTAGCCGGCCCGGTCGCAGCCCTCGTGCACGGTCTGGCCGAACAGCCAGGTCGGACGCAGCTCGTCGTCGAGGGGGATCATCGGGGCCTGGTCGGTGGCCATGTAGAGCAGATAGGTGAGCGTCTCCGAGAGGTTGTCCGGCTGGATGGGGCAGCCGGGGACGCACACGATGGGGATCCCGGCCTTGGACTTCCAGTCCCAGCCCAGGTAGTCCGGCACGCCCATGGCGCCGGTGGGGTTGCCCGCCATGGCGTGGATGCCGCCGTACGTGGCGCAGGTGCCGACCGCGACGACCGCCGTGGCCTTGGGCGTCAGCCGGTCGAGCCACTCGCTGGTGGTCATCGGCTGGCCGGTCGCCGGGTCGTTGCCGAAGCCCGACCAGTAACCCTCGTCGTGCAGCTTCTCGTTGGGAATCGAGCCTTCGACGACCAGGACGAAGGGCTCCAGTTCCCCGCGGTCCGCCTTGAAGAACCACTCCAGGAAGTCGTCGGCGCCGCCGTTGGGGCCGCATTCGAAATCGATCAGCGGCCAGTGCACGGCGATCTGCGGAAGACCGGGCAGCGCGCCGAGCGCGATCTCCTCGATACTGGGCTGGGTCGCGGCGGTCAGTGCGACCGAATCCCCGTCACAGCTCAGTCCGGCATTGATCCACAACACGTGAATCAGCGTGTCCTCGGCTTTTTTCGCCGCTTCTGTCGGCATAGCACCGCTGCCTTCCGGGATTGGTCCACCCGATACCCACGGATCTCATGGATGTGGCGTCGCTCACATTGCTACCATCTAGGATCGGGCTGAGCATTCTGTCAACACGAGTGTCGTCCGGGCGGCCCTACCTGTTTCGCCCGTCGAAGCTGAGCCAATTGAGTGACTCGGGGAAGGCCGGCCAGTCGATGCACGAATTGTCGATCACGCAGAGCATTGTCGACGCGGTATGCGAGCGCGCCGCGGGAAGGCCGGTACGCACCGTCAGTGTCCGGGTGGGAATACTGACCGCGGTGGTGCCCGACTCCATGCGTTTCTGCTTCGATCTGACCACCGCGGGCACGGTCGCGGAAGGCGCGGCGCTCGAAATCGAGCAGCCGCCGGGAACCGCGCGTTGCCGGGCGTGTTCGGCGGACTTCACCCTGGCCGATCTTGTATTGCTGTGTCCGTGCGGGAGCGCCGATGTGGAGATCACGTCGGGGCAGGAACTACAGATCATCTCCATGAGAGTGGGCTGACCTATGTGCGGTACGTGCGGTTGCTCGGCCGGAAGCGAGGGGGGCGGCGGGACGCGGGTCGCCGTACCCCACACACACCCGCACGACGGAGATCTCGGCCGTGGCCACGACCACGGCGACCACCACAGCGACCACCACCACGGCCGCGCCCGGCCGACCGCGATCCGCGGGACGGCGGACGGCGGCGAGACCGTCACCCTCGAACAGCGGGTCCTCGCCAAGAACGAGGACCTGGCCACCCGTAACCGCGCCTGGCTCGCCGAACAGGGCATCGTGGCGGTGAACTTGATGAGTTCCCCCGGCGCCGGCAAGACCACCCTTCTCGAACGCACCATCCGGGACTTCGTCGGCCACCGCCCGGTCGCGGTCATCGAGGGCGACCAGGAGACGATGCTCGACGCCGAGCGGATCAAGCGCGCGGGCAGCACCGTCGTCCAGGTCAACACCGGTGCGGGATGTCACCTCGACGCGGAGATGGTGCGGGACGCGCTCGCGACCCTGACGCCGGAGTCCGGATCGCTCGTCCTGGTCGAGAACGTCGGCAATCTGGTCTGCCCGGCCCTCTTCGACCTCGGCGAGCGCAGCCGCGTCGTGATCATCTCGGTCACCGAGGGCACGGACAAGCCGCTCAAGTACCCGTACATGTTCGCCGCCGCGGACCTGGTGATCATCAACAAGATCGACCTCCTGCCGTACGTCGACTTCGACATGGCCCGCTGCGAGGAGTACGCCCGCTCCGTCAACCCGGGCCTGCGGGTGCTCGCCCTGTCGGCGACCACCGGTGAGGGGATGCGGGACTGGTACGACTGGATCGCCGAGCAGTACTGAGCGCACCGCGTCGGCCATCCGGCCCTGACGGTGACCTCCGTCAAGGACAGGGGATTCGTCGGGGACACCAGTCGGACGCGTACGTAGCGGCCCTTCGCTCCGGCGCCCGTGGTCCACCCCTCGGGATCGCCCACCCGGCGGGCCCAGCACCCCGATCGAACACGAAAGGAAAAGCGACTCACCCGCGCGAAAAGGAACGCGATATTCGAATCGAGTTTCGAACTCGGCGGCGAGAGGCGGCTGTTGGCGCGTCTGAGAAAATCAGACTTTGCATGGGGGGCTATTCACGGCGGTCGCGGAGTGACACACGGTACGGTCGTCACAGCTCCCGGTAAGGAGCCCGCCCCGGGGAATGGGTACCAGCCAGAACCCAGGGTGCGAAGCGATCAAAAGCGGAGAGCCGATGCTTGACCAATTTCGCCGAGGTTGGATAGATCCGCCCTCCGGGCAATCGCACGATATCAGTGCGCCCAGTAATTCCGCAGGGATTCCCGGTCGGCCGGTGGATCAGCACAGCCTCCTCGGCCTCTCCGCCTTTGTGCAGCTGCACCGGCCCGACTATCTCCGCTACGCACGGGCGAGACTGGCCGACGAGACCGCGAGCCGGGCCGCCGTCGAGGCGACCGTCACCGCCGTCAGCGGCCGGTGGAGCGACTTCCTGCGCAACGCCCGTCCCACGGCGGACGCGTGGCGGCAGTTGCGCGCGCAGATCCAGGCCGCGAGCCGCCCCGCCGAAGGACAGGATCCGGCCGTCGGACGGCTGTACGGCACGCTCCCCCAGGACCTCGCGGACATCGCTCTGCTGAGGTGGCGGCTGTCCATGACACCCGAGGCCATCGCCGATCTCATGGGCATCGACCCGCCGGCGGTGGCCGCGTCCGTCCTGATGGTCCGGCGGCAGTTCTCCGCCACGTCACTCCGTCAACTGGAACACCACACTCCCCGTCCGTGACACCTCTCCAACTCCGGGGCGCGAACGGCCACCTGCCGCACACCGGGTTCGCGCCCCCCTTCGCCGTCATCACCCGACAAGTGGTGGTGCGCCTTGGGCTGCCCTCCTAGGATGGGGTTCGTATTCCCTGGCGAGATCGGGGCTCGAACCGGGAGGAGTCTGTCCCTTGGTGGACAACAGGCGTGTCGATTTATCCGTTCCCAGTGCGGCGCGAATGTACGACTGGCTGCTGGGCGGCCATTACAACTACGAAGTCGACCAGAAGGCGTCCGAGCAGCTCCTGAAGGTCGCACCGACCACGAAGGAACTCGCCAGGAACAACCGCTGGTTCCTGGAACGCGTGGTACGCGTCATGGCCGAGGAGCACGGAATTCGGCAGTTCGTCGATTTCGGCTCCGGTCTGCCGACGCAGAACAACGTCCATCAGATCGCTCAGGCCGTTGATCCCCGGTCGCGTGTCGTCTACGTCGACGACGACCCCGTTGTTCTCGCGCACGGTCAGGCGATCTTCGACGAGAACGACCAGAGCGTGGTCATCGCGTCGGACATGCTGGAGACCGACCACATCCTGGAGCACGCCGACTTCAAGCGTCTCATCGACCTTGATCAGCCGGTCGGTGTCCTGTTCAACTCCGTTCTGCACTGCATTCCCGACGCCGCCGGACCGGGCGAGCTCGTCACGCGTGTCGTGGACCGCCTGCGACCCGGCAGCTTCGTGGTGATCTGCCAGCTGGTCAGCGACGACGCCGAACTGCGCCGGCAGGTGACGGAGATGATGCTGGAACAGACCCACGGCCGGTGGGGCCAGGTCCGCGAACGGGCGGAGGTGGACCGGTACTTCGACGGTCTGCTGATTCAGCGGCCCGGGCTGGTCGACGTCACAGACTGGCGTCCGGACTCCGAGCTCCAGCAACGGCAGCGCAGCATCGAGTGGACGGAGTACGGCGGTCTGGCCGAAGTGCCACCGGGCCGGAAGCGCACGATTCCTAGCCCTCGTACTGCTTGACGGCGTCCCGCAGTATGACCCGGCTGTCCCGCCAGGACACGGCCGCCTCGTGGCTGAGGCGCAGCATCAGTTCCACACGCCGTTCCACCTCGTCCGGCTTGACGTAGTACGTCGCGTCGTCGTCCCCCTCGACAAACACCATGGCCGGTGGACCGAGGGGGGCGAAACGCAGGTGCGCCATGGAGCCGTGGTTGGACACGACACTGCTGTTCAGCGGTACGAACTGGATGGTGACACCGGGCCGGTCGCTGTAGTCAAGGAGCTTGCGCAACTGCTCGGCCATGGTCCGCCGGGTACCGACCTGGCGGAGCAGGACGGACTGGTCGAGGAGGAATCTCCCCTTGGGCGGATCGGGCTGCTCGAAGAACCGCCGCTGCCGCTCCTCCCGCAGCTCGACGCGCTGCTCGACCTGGTCGCCCTCGGAGACGCGGAGTCCGTCGCTGATGATCTGCCGCGCGTACGCGGGGGTCTGGAGGAGACCGGGCGCGATCCGGGCTTCGTAGGCGCAGAAATAGACGGCATCGGACTCCAGCGCGATCAGCCGCTGCATCCACGAGGCCGCGTAGTCCGAGTAGCGGTCGAACCACTCGGGTTCCAGTGCGCGGCGGGCGAGGCGTCTCAGCTGGGCGCGCTCGGCCGTGTTCGCCCCGTACTTGTCGGCGAGGACTTCGACGTCCCGCAGGTCCGGCGGGCTCAGGGCCCGTTCGAGCCGACTCACCTTGGAAACAGAGACGTTGATCAATTTCGCCGAGTGGGTGGCGGTGAGATTGTGCGCCGCACGCATTCTGCGCAATTCCGCGCCGAGCACGATTCCGGCCGCTGTCGGATTGAGATTGGGTCGACGAACGGGGCTGAAAAGCGGGACCGGGTTATCAGGTTGATGGGACACGCGCGCTCCGTTCATGAATAAGCGTGGCTCATCATGGCACGGCGAAGCTCGCGTGTCCCTCCGAACTGGTATTCAAACCTGACCAGTTGACCTACAGGGTGTCGAACTCGCCTTTCCTCGCACCGTCCAGGAAGGCTTCCATCTCGAGCGCCTCGAAGATCAGCGCCGGCCCCTCGGGATCGGTCGAGTTGCGCATCGCCACCTTACCGCCCGGCAGGGAAGCGAGTTCGACGCACTGACCGTTGGCCGAACTCTTCTCGCTCTTGATCCAGTCCGCCGTGATGGAACCCGCGGAGACACCGTTGCGATAGCCGTCCATACGCTTCTCCCTGGCTGTGTGTTCGAAAATCCGACTTCGCGTCGACCTCCTGCCGGCTTCCCGTCATATCGGCGGTGAAGCCGCAGGCAGGGGGCCCACGCAATCCCGTCATGCAATTGCACGGGCAGGAACACGGCGATAGTAGTCCGGGATACTCGAACGGAGCTGTCCCCCTGAAGGGTGATCACGGCGTAGCGCCGAGCGCGGCATCAGCCCACAGAAAAACGTTCGATTTACCCTCGCCGGGTCCGCCGGTCCACTTTCGGCCGGTCCACTGTCGACACCCGCGCTCGGGCCCCGGACCGACCGCCGATCATCCAGGAGCAGCCATGACCACGGAGCAGGAAGCCCGCGACGCCATCCATCACGCGTTCGGCGACAGCGCGCACGCCGAGGTGACCGCCTTCCCGGCGGGCAATCTCTCGATCACTCTCACCAAGGGCGAGCACGCGGCGACGATCGACGGGCACCCGGAGAGCGGCTGGGGATGGACCGTCGACCCCGCCGACGACGAGGGGTTCAGCGGGCACGAGAACACCGCCGACACGCTCGACGAGGCGCTCGCCGACGTACGCGCCGCCCTCATCTGACCTCTCGCGAGAACCGCACCGCCAGGGCGTGTCCGCACCAGGTACGTTGTGACGGTGAATGTCCAGGCACGGAAGCCGCGCGCCCCTCGCGCGAACCCCGCGCCGGCGAACTCAACGGTGCGGCGGACGGCTTGGGGAGCCCGGCGGCGTGCCGCGGGGGTGCTGTCGGCGCTGCTCCTCGGTGTCCTCGCCCTGGTGTCTCCCGCTCCGGCGTCCGCGCTCGGCGCCATGGGTACCGGCGCGGGCGCCGCGGCGGCCACCCCCGTACAGCGGACACTCCCCCAGCAGGCCGACCGGCCGACGCGCGCCGAGCGCTCCCGCGATGTCCGGGGTCAGTCACCCCGCGCGGCGAGCACCCCGGCGAACCTGTGGGCACCCGAGCGAACGCAGCACCACTCGCCGCAGCACGACAGCGGCGCCCTGCCGAGCCCCGCGGCACTTCCCGTCCCCCGCACCGTCGTGGAGTGCGGCGCCGCCGCCGGTGTCGCCTCGCCGGCGACCGGCCCCTCGGGTCTGCCGGACGTGCGCGGGCCTCCCTCCGGGAGCAGTCATCCGCACTGTCCCGTTTCCGCGCCGCCGCACCGCCCTTCGTAGAGGTGGGCGGGCCTGAGAGTCAGGCCCGATTCCCCCGTGGGGCGGCGCGTTCCGGCGCCCTCCCGGAGGATTCCCATGACTCGCGCCACCACGGTGCGGGCAGTTCTGGCCGCGGTCGTCCTGCTCGTATCGCTGTTCATCACTCTGACCATGAGCCCCAGACTGGGGCTGGATCTGCGAGGCGGCACCCGGCTCGTTCTCCAGGCCGAGGACTCCCCGACCGCGAAGGCGGACCGCGAGAGCACCGACCGTACGGTGGAGGTCCTGCGCCAGCGGATCGACGCCCTGGGGGTCTCGGAGCCGACCGTCACACGTTCCGGCGAGGACCGTGTGCTCGTCGAACTGCCCGATGTGACCGATCCGCGCAAGGCCGCCGAGGTGCTGGGCCGCACCGCCCAGCTGACCTTCCATCCCGTCAACGGCGCCGCCGACGACGGCGCTTCCGGCCCGGACCGGCCGGGGGCCGGTGAGCCGGGGTCGCCGGAGCCCGGGTCCGAGGAGTTGGTGCTCCCCGACGAGAGCGGGCAACGGCTCAGGCTCGGCCCCCCGGATCTCTCGGGCGCGGGTGTTCGGGAGGCCCGCGCGGAGTTCGACGGACAGGGGGGAGCGGGCTGGTTCGTCTCCCTCGACTTCCGCGACGACGCGTCCCGCGACTGGACGCGCCTCACCGGAGAGGCCGCCTGCCATCCGCCCGGGGACGAACGCCGCCGGGTCGCGATCGTGCTGGACGACCGGGTCGTCTCCGCACCGCAGGTGAGCCCGTCGGTGGACTGCGGTGCCGGGCTGCCGTCCGGCACCACCCGGATCAGTGGGTCCTTCTCCGCCGATGAGGCCAAGAACCTGGCACTGCTGATCAAGGGCGGGGCCCTGCCCGTACCGGTCGAGGTCGTCGAACAGCGCACCGTCGGACCGACGCTGGGCGCCGAGGCGATCAGCGCGAGCACGCGGGCGGCGGTGATCGGCGCGGGCCTGACCGCCCTGTTCATCACTTTCGTGTACCGCCTCTTCGGCGGTCTCGCGTCACTGGCCCTGGCCGGATACGCCCTGATCTCGTACGCCGCCCTGGTCGCGCTCGGCGTCACGCTGACGCTCCCCGGGCTGGCCGGGTTCGTCCTCGCCATCGGTATGGCCGTCGACGCCAATGTGCTGGCGTTCGAACGGGCGCGGGAGGAGTACGCGAGCCGTTCCAGCCGCACCCTGCGGTCCGCGCTGGCCGCCGGATTCCGTAACGCCCGCACCGCGGTCGTCGACTCCAACGTGACGACGCTGCTCGCGGCGGGCCTCCTCTTCGGCCTCGGATCGGGGCCGGTGAAAGGATTCGGTGTCACGCTCGCCATCGGCGTGCTCGTGTCGATGTTCTCCGCCCTGGTCATCGCGCGGGCGCTGACGGAGACGGCGGCGCGCTCCCGCTTCGTCACCGATTTCCCCGGCGTCAACGGAATCGGACTGCCGGGCCGGGTCCGTACGTATCTGACCCGCCGCGCCCCTCAGCTGTTCCGCAGGTCTCGGCGGTGGCTGGTGGTCTCGACGGTCGTGATGGCCCTCGCCGTCCTGGGAGTCACGCTGCGCGGGCTGAATCTCGGGGTGGAGTTCACCGGCGGGCGGCTCATGGAGTACACGACGAGCCGGCCGGTCGACGTCGACACGGCTCGCACGGCCCTGGCCGACGCGGGGTTCGCAGGCGCCGATGTCACCACGGCGGGCGAGCGGGAGCTGTCGGTACGTACCGGGGACACGGGCGAGCGGGCCGAGGCGGCCATCAGGAGCGCCCTGACCGAGGCGGGCGGACCGACGACGAAGGTACGGGACGACCTGATCGGCCCCAGCCTCGGCGACGAGCTGAGGCGCCACGCGCTCATCGCGCTGGGGATCGCCGTCGGGGCCCAACTCCTCTATCTCTCGGTGCGGTTCCGCTGGTCGTTCGCCGTGGCGTCGGTGACCGCGCTGGTGCACGACGTGGTGATCCTGGTCGGCGTCTTCGCCTGGCTGGGCCGTCCCGTCGACGGGATCTTCCTGGCCGCGCTGCTCACCGTCATCGGCTACTCGGTCAACGACTCGGTGGTGGTCTTCGACCGGGTCCGTGAGTTGTGGGCGAGGAAGCCCGGCGGTCCCCTGTTGCCGGCCGCGCGAACAGCCGTACTACAGACCGTGCCCAGAACGGTGAACACGGGGATGGGCGCGCTGTTCATTCTCGCGGCCCTGGCGGTGCTCGGCGGGGACTCGCTGCGGGACTTCGCGCTGGCGCTGCTCATCGGTATCTGTGTGGGGACGTACTCCTCGGTGTTCACGGCGGTGCCGATCGCGCTCGCGATGGAGTCGCGCCGGGAGGGAAGCCCGCGGGCGCGGCGGCCCCGGCCTGGCGACGGCCGCGAACGACCGCTGCCGGGTCGCGGCCGGGCGGGGGACAACGGGGCGCGGGTGTGACGCGGGCCGGGGACCCGGGCGTGGGAGGCATTCCCACGCCCGGGTCCCCGGCTGTCGTGCGGGTGCGGTGCGGCTGTCGTGACGAGTCCCGCTGCGGGCTTCCCTGCGGGGCTCGCGGCGGGCTTCGCAGCGGGGCTCGTCGCGGGCTTCGTCGCGGGCTTCGTTACGGGACGAGCTTGAGGAGCTTGTTCGGGGAGCCGGTGCCGACGCCCGAGATGACGTTGGACGTCGCGCCGTTCACCAGCGCCGTGGCCACGGCCGCCGGGGAGGCGCCCGGGTGGTTCGTCAGGTAGACCGCGGCAGCGCCCGAGACGTGCGGCGCGGCGAAGGAGGTGCCGTTACCTGTGTAGGTGGCGCTGTCGGAGGTGTTCCAGCCGGCCGTGATGTCGGAGCCCGGCGCGAAGATGTCCACGGTGGGGCCGTAGTTGGAGTACGTGGCCCTCGCGTCCGTCCGGGTCGTGGCGCCGACGGTGATCGCGGTGGCCACGCGGGCGGGTGAGTAGTTGGACGCGAGCGCGCCCGAGTTGCCGGCCGCGATGGAGTACGTCACCCCGGACGCGATGGATCTGCGCACCGCGTCGTCCAGCGTGGTGCTGGCCCCGCCGCCGAGCGAGACGTTCGCGACGGAGGAGGCGACGTGGTTGGCGGTGATCCAGTCGACGCCCGCGATGACCCCGGCGGTCGTACCGGAGCCGTTGTTGCCGAGGACGCGGACGGCGACGATCTTCGCCTTCTTCGCCGCGCCGTAGGTGGTGCCCGCGACGGTCGTGGCGACGTGCGTGCCGTGGCCGGCGCCGTCCTGGGCGGTGGCGTCGTTGTCGACGAAGTCCCAGCCGTACGAGGCCCGGCCGCTGATCTCCTGGTGGCTGATGCGCACGCCGGTGTCGAGCACGTAGACGGTCGTGTCGCCGCCCGCCGAGTCCGGGTAGGTGTACGTGCCGTTCAGCGGGAGGTTCGGCTGGTCGATGCGGTCGAGGCCCCAGGGAGCGTTGGTCTGGGTGGCGGTCGAGTGGACCTTCTGGTCCTGCTCGACCCGCGCGACCGCCGGGTCGGCGGCGAGCCGCTTCGCCTCGGCGCTGCTGAGGGTCGCGGCGTAGCCGTTGAGCGCGGAGGTGTAGGTGCGCTTGATCTGGCCGCCGTAGCCGGATATCAGCTTCTTGCCCTGGGCGGTCGACGCCCTGAGTCCGGCCGTCTGCTTCAAGGTGACGATGTAGCTTCCGGGCACTGCCTCGGCCGCACCCGCGTGCAGGATCCTGCCTTCCGCGGGGGTCGCCTGGGCGGGTGCGGCCAGGCCCGCGCCGAGTACCGCCGCCAGGGTCGCCGCGGTGGTGAGCGCCACGGTGACGCGCCGCTTGGTGTCGCGTACTGCTGCCATCGAGAGATTCCTTCGAAAGGTGGCGCGTTGGACTTCCACGCGCCGGGTGGGGGTGGCGTACGAAGTCGTACGCCGCACACCGACGATGACCTGGCGCGTTCGGGCGGAACAAGCGATTCCGGGGTGATGTCATGACCGCGACACGGGAATGACACTCCGTCAACTTGCCGTTACGTAAAGGCAATACGACCTTCGCGAGATCGGCGGAGCCGGGCGGGCGCGTAGATCAAGTCGGCGCGTGGCTTGTATTAAGTCAGTCGATTGACTCGCTAATCGATCTCGGATTGACTGCGAAGGCCGAGCGGCCGAGAGGCCGGAAGGCCGGGCGCCGGAGCACCCACGCACCGGCACGATTCGAGGAGGCCAGAGGTGAGCGGCGGACACGGCGGGACCACGCGGGCCGACCGTGTCGCGGAGACCCGTGAGGCGATCATGTCGACGGCGGAGCGCCTCTTCGCGGAGCACGGTCTTTCCACCGTGTCGAACCGTCAGATCTGCGAGGCGGCGGGCCAGGGCAACGTCGCCGCCGTCAGCTACCACTTCACCGGCAAGGCCGGCCTGATCCGCGCCATCCTCTCCAGGCACGGCGACGAGATCGACCGGATCCGTGTCCGGTACGTGGCGGAGGTCGGCGACAGCGACGACATCCGGGACTGGGTGGGCGCTCTGGTACGGCCGGTGCCGGAACATCTCTCCTCGCTCGGTACCCCGTCCTGGCAGGCCCGCTTCGGCGTCCAGGTCATGATCGACCCGCTGCTGCGGGCGATCACCATCGACGAGGCGCTCGTCAGAACCTCTCTGCGGCGGACCCTGGAAGGTCTCGGCCGCTGCCTCGGAGACCTGCCCGCCCCGGTACGGGCCGAGCGCGGGGACATGGCCCGCCATCTGATCACCCACACCTGCGCGGAACGCGAACGCGCCCTGGCCGAGGGCGCCGCCCCGCCGCGCTCCTCGTGGGCCCGCACGGCCGAGGCGCTGACCGACGCGATCGTCGGCCTGCTGACGGCGCCGGTCACACCCCGTACCACCTCGTAGTGGCGCGTACAGCGACCACATCGT